>JBDTGD010000193.1:0-10201 GCA_039937595.1 Ginsengibacter sp.
GTGTATTTTAATACATCGTTGCGTCAAACTCAACTGGCAGAACAACTTTTACAGGCGAAATTGCCTTCTTTTATCTTAAATATATTTTTCACTATTACCACAGGCATTTATTTTTGGTTACTTTTTAGTCATTATCATCTTTCCCGATTAGCTAATAACAAATTTTTACTGGCCTCCTGTATTTTGGTCGTAGCCCTGCTTTATTTTATAAAATTTTGCCTCCTTAAATTTACCGGATGGGTATCAGATATACAGCAGACAACTGATAATTATATTTTTGTAATCTTTTTGGTTAATAAAATTATGGGTATATTGTTATTGCCTATAATCATACTGCTTGCATTTTTAAATACAGAATGGTCAGTAATTGTCGCCAATATTTCTTTTATGATTTTAGGATTGCTTTTTTTATCCCGCTATGTTAAAAGTTACGGAGCCATCGAGAAAAAAATGCCTTTGAACCCTTTTCACTTTGTAATTTTCATTTTAGCAGCGGAGATTATCCCGTTAATTATCATCTATAAAGTATCAATAGATTATTTATTGTGAAAAATACGATTACAATTTTTTTGGGAGAAAATTGTTGCCCAAAAAATATTAACTTTGCAGTATACTGCATGAACTCTATAAATGGATATACACTCTGAAATCAAGGAAATTAAGACAATTAAGGAAATTCAAAACATCCTTATTACTCAAGCCAAACCTGAAAATGACAAATCTCCGTATTTTGAGCTAGCAAGAAAATATAAAGTAAATCTTTTTTTCGCTCCTTTTATAAGGGTAGAACCTATTCCTTCTAAGGAATTTAGAAAACAAAAGATTGATATTCCATCTTATACCGCTGTGATCTTTAATAGCAGAAATGCCATTGATCATTTTTTCAGAACATGCGAAGAAATGAGAATAACCATGTCACAGGAAGCGAAGTATTTTTGTATTACAGAATCGGTAGCATTGTATTTGCAGAAATTTATTTTATACCGTAAACGTAAAGTGTTCTTCAGCAGCGATGGAACCAATAAAAATCTTTTTGAAGTAATCGATAAATACAAAGACCAGGAAAGATTCCTCTATCCTTGCTCTCAATCATTTGACAGCGAAATTACCAATTGGCTCAATTCAAATAATTGCGATTATGCCATACCGGTGCTTTACGAAGTAATCTCGAATGATGTAAAAGAACTTCTTACAAAACATAATTATGAGATTATTTGTTTCTTCACTCCATTAGGGGTAAAGAGCTTTACTGAAAATTGCCCTTCTTTTAATCAAAACGGCACTGTAATAGGTGCATTTGGAGATAATACACGTAAGGCTGTTATTGCCGCGGGTTTTCACCCTGATATTATTGCTCCTCACCCGAAAGCTCCAAGCATGGTCTCCGCTTTGGAAAGCTTTCTTTCCGAAATAAGCAAAAAGTAGAACTTTAATTTTTCCTTTTCTTTTAATTGAATTTTTTATAAAAAGAAATCTCCCGGCTATAAAACCGGGAGAAATAATATGGGTTCAAAGTTCTTTTAGATCCCAAAAATGATTTATTTTTTAATCAATTTTCCAAAATAATGTACAGTACGTACAAGCTGTGAAACATAGCTCATCTCATTGTCGTACCATGACACTGTTTTTACTAATTGATTTTCGCCAACTGTTAAAACCTTTGTTTGCGTAGCATCAAACAAGGAACCAAATTGCATCCCGATAACATCTGAGCTCACTATTTCATCTACATTATATCCAAAGCTTTCATTGGAAGCAGCTTTCATCGCAGCATTCACCTCATCGACTGTAACTTTTTTATTTAAAATAGAGGTAAGTTCTGTGATAGAGCCTGTTATTACGGGAACTCTCTGTGCTACACCATCAAGCTTACCATTCAACTCAGGTAATACAAGGCCAATGGCTTTTGCAGCACCGGTACTATTAGGAACAATATTCGCTGCAGCCGCTCTCGCTCTGCGCAAATCTCCTTTGGGATGAGGTGCATCCAATGTGTTTTGATCATTCGTGTAAGCATGTATGGTAGTCATAAATCCTGTGGCGATGCCAAAACTGTCATTCAACACTTTAGCCATTGGTGCAAGGCAATTGGTGGTGCAGGATGCGCAAGAAATAATTGTTTCACTACCATCAAGAATTTCATGATTTACATTAAATACAACTGTTTTTACACCGCCGGTGGCAGGTGCTGAAACAACAACCTTTTTAGCACCTGCTGTAATATGAGCCTGTGCCTTGTCTTTATCCGCAAAAAAGCCGGTGCTTTCAATAACCACATCTACATCATCAGAACCCCAGGGAATTTGAGCAGGATCTCTTTGAGCATAAATCTTTATTTCTTCTCCGTTTACTATAATTGAATTATCAGTGCTTTTAACTTCGCCATCAAATCTTCCCTGAGCGCTATCATACTTTAATAAGTGCGCTAATTGTTTAGGGCTGGTCAAATCATTAATTGCTACAACATCTATTCCTTCCATATTGTAGATTTGCCTAAATACTAACCTGCCAATTCTACCAAATCCGTTTATTGCAACTTTTACTGTGCTCATAATTAAATTGTTTTATTTTAAAATAAGGTTGCAAAATTAAGGTATTGCCAATAAAATTCCATTTGAAAATTATTTCATCTGTTTACTCTTTATCGTTTGATCATTTTATTCCACTCTTAGCACATATATATTGTTTCATAAAATCAAAACAGCGTCTATTCTTAAAAACGAATAGAATCTCAAAGCATAGAAAGTTAACGCTGCTTTTTTATCTGAATCCGTATCTTTATGAAAAAATATGAAAAAAATATTATTTGCAGCGTTCCCACTGATTTTGTTTTCGTTCATGATTCCAACCTCAATCTCTCCAGCTATGAAAGCTGATACCATTTATCAATTTAAAGTGCCTGGGTTAACTGGCGGTACAATTGATTTCTCACAGTTCAAAGGAAAGAAAATTCTGGTAGTAAATACCGCTTCAAAATGCGGCAACACGCCACAGTATGATGACCTTGAAAAATTATATAATACCTATAAAGACAAATTAGTTATCGTAGGATTTCCTGCTAATAATTTTGGAGGCCAGGAACCGGGTAGCAATGGTGACATTGCCGAGTTTTGCAAAAAGAATTATGGCGTTACTTTCCCAATGGCAGCCAAAGTTTCAGTAAAAGGAGATGACATGGCGCCAATCTATAAATTTATAATTGCAGATGCAGAAAAACATGGATTTACGGACCCAATTAAATGGAATTTTACTAAATTTTTATTCGATGAAAACGGAAAATTCCTTACTGTTTTTTTTAACAGGGATCGCTTAATTCCAGATAATCCGGACGCAAAAGGTAAGGAAGCTTATCAAAAGTTATTGGGCTATCTGAAGTAAAAAGTTTCCTCCTTTAAATTTATAATAAATTACTCATACATCAGACTCTTTTGAGAGATTCTTGAAATTCGTATTTGAAAGATCTTCAAAACGATCAATAAAACTGATACCGTTCATTCATGCAATTCAAAAACTTAATAGGACAGGGAAAAATAAAAGAACAATTAAAGGATTTAGTACTAAATAACCGGCTTTCTCATTCTCTCTTGTTTATCGGAAGAGAAGGCGCTGGTGCTCTTCCGATATCAATAGCCTTTGCGCAATATATTCTTTGCGAAAAAATAAACCATGCTAAAACGCAGGAAAAAATTACTTCTTTATTTGATTCCAAAGGATCAGAATCAACTTCTGCGGATATAGAAGATAGCTGTGGTATTTGTCCATCTTGTATAAAAGCGGCTCAACTAATTCACCCGGATCTTCATTTTTCTTATCCGGTTTTGAAAAGAGATAGCAAGCACGAGCGTATTCTGAGTACCGATTATATCACCGAATGGCGGGAATTTGTCCAACAGTCACCTTACAATAATGTGGTAGACTGGATAAATTTTTTGAAGGAAAATGCAAGTATCGAAAACCCTATCAATAAACAAGGCAATATTACTGTTTTTGAATGCGATGACATCTCCCATAAGCTTAGTTTAAAACCCTTTGAAGGTGCTTATAAAATTTTAATAATGTGGATGCCTGAGTTTTTGGGTAATTCTGGTAATAAGTTGCTCAAACTAATTGAAGAGCCGCCTCCTGACACAATTTTTATTTTCGTAGCCGAAGACGAAAATGCAATTCTACCTACTATTTTATCAAGAACCCAATTAGTCAGAATTCCTACGCTCACTCAGTTTGATATAGAAAATATTTTAATAGAGCAATATCAGGTAGCAAGTGAAAAAGCTTTACAGATTGCAGCTATTTCGGAGGGTAATTTTCGGGAGGCTTTGCTCTTATTACAGAACTCAGACGAAGGCTTATTAATGACAATAAGAGAATGGCTTAACATTACTGTAAAGAATAATGTGCCTCTTCAGGTAAAATGGATTGATGATGTAAGCAGAAAAGGTAGAGAAAAACAAAAGCAGCTTTTAAAATATTTTGTACATCTTATTGAACAAGGGATTCGTGTCAGATATTTGGATGAAAAAGACCTGAATTCAATTCCTGAATCTGAAAAAGATTTTGCAATCCGGCTCAATAAAATTTGTGGAATTGACGCACAGGAGGCTATTATAAACGAATTAGATAAGGGTATCTATCATATTGAGCGTAATGCACATGCCAAAATGTTATTTCACGCCCTAACCATTCGGTTTTTACACATTATTAGAGATAATTCCCTAATTTTGGTTAATTGAGGTGTAGGAATTATGCGGCTGTGACTGTAATTTTTAGAAACGATTTGATATTCTTATAAATTTTTTGTCGAACCAATACAAAAATTCTTTTCGTATTTATTTTTGAAAAAAATCTTTTTTCAACCATTCAGTAGAAAATGATTGGACAAAAACTGTATCACATCTTCCTTAAAATTCATTTTTAATTTTTATTTTATCTATTAACTATTTTGATAATGGGATGTACGAGTTGTGGAACAGGTAAACCTAATGGCTGTAAAGGAAATGGCGGTTGTAGCTCAGGCGGTTGCAATAGATTAAATGTCCATGATTGGCTTTCTAATTTGCCAATTGATGACGCGGAAAGCAGTTGCAACGTCATCGAAGTTTCTTTTAACCAGGGAAGCCGTAAAGATTTTTATAAAAATAATTCTGTAAACACTTATTCGAAAGGAGATATCGTGGCAGTGGAAGGCGTAAGTGGTTTTGATGTTGGAACTGTAAATGTGACCGGAGAGTTAGTCAGGTTGCAATTAAAAAAGAAGAGAATTGACGAAAACAGCCCCGATATTAAAAGAATTTTACGATTAGCATCTGATAATGATATTTCAAAATGGAAAGAATCTAAAGCTCGGGAGCGGGAGATTTTAATTAGAAGCCGGGCTATCTCAAGGCAGCTAAATTTAGATCTCAAAATGTCTGAGGTCGAAATTCAGGCAGATTCAAGAAAAGCCACTTTCTTTTATATCGCGGACGATCGAGTTGATTTTAGGGAATTGATTAGAATATACGCCACAGAATTTAAAGTGAAGGTGGAGATGAAACAGATTGGTGCACGACAGGAAGCTGGTAAAGTAGGAGGAATTGGAAGTTGTGGAAGGGAGCTTTGCTGTAGTACCTGGCTTACTGATTTTAAAAGTGTAAATACAAATGCTGCCCGTTACCAGAATTTAAGTATCAATCAAACAAAACTAAGCGGGCAATGCGGAAGATTAAAATGTTGTCTCAATTATGAATTAGATACTTATCTTGACGCGTTACAATATTTTCCTGAAGATGCCGATGTAATCGAAGTAGCAAAAGGGCGGGCCTATCTGATTAAAAAAGATATCTTTCGCAATCTTATGTGGTATTCAATGTCTGATAGCACTAAACATTACCCTCTGTCAATTGAAACAGTAAAAAAGATAAAGGCGCAAAACAAAGAAGGAATTAAGCCGGATGCATTGGAAACCGTTGAAATTGTGAGCGGTAAACCAAAAGAGCCAGAACCGGAATTTGTAGATGTAGTAGGGCAGATCAGCTTAAAATCTCTGGATAAAAATAGCCGGAAACAAAAAGAACATAGCAGGAGACCGAATGCAAAAAATACAGGCTCTTCTGACTCTAGCCCAACTTCACAAAACCAAAAGCAACAAAACCAAAGGCCACCAAAGCATAAGAACCAATCGCCACCGCGAGGTAACAATGATAGGAAAAGGCCTCCGGAAAAAGATTCTTGAATATAGAAGCCGGGGTTTTAATATTCCTGTTTAAATCGCAGACACATAGCCACAGTCTATAACATATATGCTTACACGAAAAATAAAAAATTCAAGTATTTATTTATTTACTATAAGGATTAATTTTATTTGAATAAACTTTCATCCATAGTACTGCCGGGCCTCTATTTCTTCCTTTACTACATCCGGCACCAAAAATCGTATAGATTTTTTTTGGCTGATCATGTCACGTATATGTGTACTTGAAATTTGAAGTAGTGGAGCATCAATTATTTTTATGCTACTAGTAGCATACGGTTTTACTAAAAACCCGGGCCTTTGATAAATAATAATCTCATAACTGTTTAAAAGAACTTGATAATTCTTCCACTTTTTGATATTTCCAAAACTATCACTTCCCATAATAACCGAAAACTCATGCAGGGGATATTGATCTTTTAAATGCGTCAAAGTATCAATTGTATAAGAAGGTTTTGGAAGTTTAAATTCAATATTGGAAGTTCTAAGTTTTTTTTCACCGTCTATAGCAAGATCAATTAAATGTTTACGGTGGTTTTCATTAATTAGTGATACACTTTTTTTTAAAGGATTTTGAGGAGAAACAATAAACCAAATTCTATCCAGAGTGGTGTAGTTCGCAATATGATTTGCTATTATTAAATGTCCGTTATGAATTGGATTAAAGGAGCCGAAAAACAATCCGATTTTCATAAATATCACTTTTAAGGTATCAAAATCTCATCCACTATAATCTGATCAGCTTCGTCTAATCTTAAGCTTAGAGAATAGCCTGCTACTAATATATATATAGGATCGCCAAGCGGTGCTTTTTTCCAAACAGTTACTTCTTCTTCAGGCAGGCAACCCATTTCCATTAATTTTAAAATGATTTCATGATTTTCAAAAGACTTAATTTTTACTTTTGCCCCTGTTTTTACTTGTGATAATTTCATTAGACTATAAATATATTATCGATCCTTCAATAAGTTGTGCGAATTTAGAAAAAAGAATAATGTGAGTATCATTTCATTTAATAACCATGGCATTTCAAGTAATTTAAAGGACAAGCTCCTTTTAAAAACTTTCCTTTCTACTATATTTATTGAAGAAGGAATTGGTTTTAAATCGATTTCTTACATCTTTTGTAATGATGCTTATTTACTGAAGCTAAATCAGGCATATTTGAATCATGATACCTTAACGGATATTTTAACTTTTACGCTTTCGGGCTCTTCCCTAGCTATTGTGTCTGAAATTTATATTAGCATAGAAAGAGTAAAAGAAAATGCCAGGGAATTGAATGTAAATTATGAAACCGAACTACGCAGGGTAATGATTCATGGCATTTTGCATCTTTGTGGATATGACGATCTTTCAGACTCTCAGAAAATTGAAATGCGTTTGAAAGAAGATTATTATCTGTCTAAATACTAGCTCTCGCTCAATGTTCCACGTGAAACATCTGAGAGTCCAATATTCATCCTTCCAATGTTTCACGTGAAACAAATCTTCCTTTTTTTAAATTCGGTAATTTTGCGAGATGTTTTTAAAATATGATGTCATAGTTGTTGGCGCAGGACATGCAGGGTGTGAAGCCGCGGCTGCAGCTGCCAATCTCGGGAGCAAAGTGCTACTAATAACTATGAATATGCAAAATATGGCTCAAATGAGCTGTAACCCAGCAATGGGTGGCATAGCAAAAGGGCAAATAATACGGGAGATAGATGCCTTAGGCGGGTATTCTGGAATTGTAACAGACGAAACAATGATTCAATTCCGAATGCTTAATAAAAGTAAAGGCCCTGCGATGTGGAGCCCGAGAGCTCAAAGCGATAGGATGCTTTTTTCCTATAAATGGCGTTCTCTACTTGAAAAAACACCAAATCTTGATTTTTACCAGGATTCGGTAACTGGATTAACTAAAGAAGGAGATAAAATTACCGGCGTCAAAACTTCGCTTGGGCATCTTATCCTTTCAAAATCTGTGGTATTAACCAACGGCACCTTCTTAAACGGTATAATTCACATAGGAACCAGGCAATCAAAAGGAGGCAGGGTGGCAGAAAAAGCTTCTATGGGAATTACCGAACAGTTAATAGAATGGAACTTTGAAAGCGCCCGCCTTAAAACCGGAACGCCACCGCGGATTGATGGCCGCTCATTAGATTACTCTAAAATGGAAGAGCAGAAAGGGGATGACGAAATCACGGGGTTTTCATACTTAAAAACAAAAAAGCCTTCTGAACAAAAAAGTTGCTGGATTACCTATACCAATACAGAAGTACACGACATTTTACGTACCGGCTTCATTGACAGTCCCATGTTTCAGGGAAGAATCAAAGGAACCGGCCCAAGATATTGTCCCAGCATAGAAGATAAAATTAATCGTTTTGCAGAAAGAGACCGCCATCAACTTTTTGTAGAACCAGAAGGATGGGATACTGTCGAAGTATATGTCAACGGCTTTTCATCATCGTTGCCTGAAGAAATACAATTAAAAGCGCTGAAACAAGTCCCCGGCTTCGAAAATTGTAAAATGTTTCGTCCAGGCTATGCCATAGAATATGATTTTTTCCCACCGACTCAATTAAAGATGACCCTAGAAACCAAATTAGTAAAAAACTTGTTTTTCGCGGGCCAGATTAATGGTACTACCGGCTATGAGGAAGCTGCCTGCCAAGGAATTATCGCAGGAATAAACGCGCATCAGTTTATAAACGAAAAAGAAGCCTTCACCTTAAAAAGGAATGAGGCTTATATAGGAGTCCTCATAGATGACCTTATCAATAAAGGAACGGATGAACCTTACAGAATGTTCACTAGCCGGGCAGAATACAGGACTCTTTTACGACAAGATAATGCTGATATGCGCCTCACTGAAAAAAGCTATAGACTGGGGCTCGCATCTCAGGAAAGAATGGAAAAGGTTCTCGGGAAAAGAAACGAAGTAAATGAGATAGTTGACCTGCTTAACAACATAAAGTTGGATCCGTCAGATATTAATGATTTCCTCATGGGAAAAAATTCCGCACCGATTACGCAAAAAACCAAAGGCATACAAATACTACTAAGACCGGGAATTGACTTAAAGAATTTAATAAATCAGGTGCAACAATTCAAAGATTTGGTCGGGGCTTTTTCAAAAGAATCTTTGGAACAGGCGGAGATTCAAATAAAATACCAGGTTTATCTTCAGAAGGAAGAAGAGTTGGTTACTAAAATGAGCGCGTTAGAAAATCAGATTATCCCGGATAGTTTCAAATACGAAAGCATTCCCTCCCTCTCAAATGAGGCAAGACAAAAATTTAAAAAAATAAGACCCGAAACTCTTGGACAGGCCAGTAGAATCAGCGGCGTAAACCCAAGTGACGTACAAATCCTGATGGTTTATATGGGGCGTTAATTTCGTGTAAGCATAACTGTTAAAATAAAAATATGGAATTAAAATTATCACCGGCTTTAAAAAAAGATGACGTATTTGAAAAAGTAAAACAATTTTTGGAGGCAAATCATTTTACCATAATTAATTCCGACAAAACCCGTCCCTGGGGCGGATTTTACGTGATTGATGAGAGCGAGTCTCAGAAATTTATTGACCTATTTTTTTATGATGTCCCTGATCCAGATAAAAAAAGTTCAGGAAAAATAAGTCCCAAGATTTTAATAGTAGAAAAGGAAAAACGTTTAAGTTGGCAGTATCATCATCGCCGCGCCGAACTTTGGAAGGTCATTGGAGGAGAAGCGGGTGTAATTACCAGCAACTCTGATACAGAAAATGAGGTTAAGACTAAACAACCGGGAGACGTCATTAAATTAAAACAAGGGGAACGTCATCGTTTGATCGGTTTAGATAATTGGGGAGTAATCGCAGAGATTTGGAAACATACCGATCCGGCTCATCCAAGTGACGAGAACGATATAGTGAGAGTGCAAGATGATTTTGGAAGATAATCCTGGTAAAATAAAAAGCCCCGACTAAGGGGCTTTGTG
>JBDTGD010000194.1:0-8152 GCA_039937595.1 Ginsengibacter sp.
ATCTTTAGAACCGTTAGCAAACAATACCATACCTATGTCGTCATTTTAAATTCTTTTTATGAATACTATTCTTTTTGAAATAAAAGGCTCCATCGCAACGATCACATTAAACCGCCCAGAAAAATTCAATGCCTTTAACACAGAAATGGCATCATTATTCAAGGAAACATTGGATAAATGTGAAAAAAACAATTCCATCAGATGCGTTCAAATAACAGGTGCGGGCAAAGCTTTTTGCTCGGGGCAGGATTTACCAGAAGTTGCTGATCCTAACGGCCCGGGCTTGAAAAAGATACTGACAGAAAATTACAATCCGATTGTTCAACGAATTCGAAATTTAAGTAAACCGGTCGTTGCCACTGTAAATGGGGTAGCTGCCGGAGCAGGGGCTAATATCGCGTTGTGTTGTGATGTGGTTATAGCGGCTGCATCAGCTTCTTTTATCCAGGCATTTAGTAAAATAGGGTTGATACCTGATAGCGGAGGCACCTATTTTTTGCCACGCCTGATTGGCTTCCAAAAGGCTTCCGCGATGATGATGCTTGGCGATAAAATAATGGCAGCCGAAGCAGAAAAAATTGGAATGATCTATAAATCCTTCCCCGATGAAATATTTTATAACGAAGCGGAAAAAATTGCATTTACACTTTCTGAATTACCAACCCGGGGACTTGCTTTAACTAAACAGTCGCTTAATTTGTCACTGGAAAAAAATTTCGATCAACAATTACAAACAGAAGTCGAATTACAACAGGAAGCCGCTGCTACTCATGATTTTAGTGAAGGTGTTGCTGCTTTTATAGAAAAAAGAAAACCTCATTTTAGAGGCAGCTAAACAAATATAAATATTGATTATTAACTCGTTTACTATGAATTTTGGTTAAAAAAAATGGCTACACGGGATTCAATGGACATAGAAGAAAGTGAAACTAAAGTTAATATTAGCTAAATAAAAACGATATTCTAAGTTTTAAAAAATCATTTTATTCATTGATGCGGTTTTATGCAATTTTTTATATTCCTTTGAAGAAATGGCACAAATAGTTTTATATTTTTGCAACATGCTAAAAAATGGGTCCTTGAAGATTTGCTATTCACTTGTAATTTTTCTTTTGTGTTCAATCGGTGCAAATAGCCAGATAATAGACAGCAGCAAACCAATGCATAACTCAAAGGATACTGTTTATTTAAAACCGGAAGATACCATTTTTGTAAAAGTAGTCGATACCGTTCTCAGGATAAAGAATTTTAGCCCCTATTTCACATTACATGTAGATTCTACCTTAGATTATCAATTTGAAATCAATAAAAATCCTGAGGATTATTATTGGTATTTAAAAAACTCACCCGTTGGCTTAAAGATTAATAAAGACAATGGAATACTCCATTTTAAGGCTGAAAAATCTTTCTTCTTATCTGGTACATTAAAATATGATAAGGAATATAAGGTGAAACTTGGTGTTCAAAACCTGAATGATCCGAAGGATCATGTGGATACAACATTTACATTACTTTTTTACAATACTGATATTGTTGCCTCAAAGATAAAACCTACTGTCGGTGATAATCTTAACATGGATGAGGGAGACACATTGAGTTTTAAATTGCAATGTGAGGAGGGAAGTTTCCCTTTAGAATCTGTTACTTATTATTGTAATTATCCGATACGCTCTTCCACTCCGATCGCCCATTGTGGCGATGTCTTTACATGGATTGCGCCCTATGATTTTATAAAGCATGGTGAAAAATCAACACAAAAAACCTTAGAAATCAAATTTATAGGAGTAGATAAATTTTTTAACCGGGATACAGCGACAGTAAAAGTAACGGTAAACGAAAGCATCAACTTTCCACAACAATTGATAGAATATAATAAGATTTCCACTATAATTCAAAAATACATATTGGATTTAAAAAGTACTTTTCGCGAACTTGACCAAAAGATAAAGAAAACCAAAAGTACCAGGACTACTTTTGATCTTAGCTCTGCTACCACTGCTCTTGGCGGAACAGTTTTAACTTCACTCCCTGAAACTGACGTCCAAACCTATGGAAAGATTTTACCAAGTGTAGGCGTGGCACTCGTACCGGTAAAAGAGGCGGTAGCTCCTAATAAAAACGATGATTTGAATGCTGCTTCACTGGTTAGAAACGATATTAAAAGGCTGCAGTACTTGCTGACAGATAATATGTTGATAGGTGATAAAGATCCTGATATTGTCACCAAGACTGCAAAATTAAAGGAACAACTCCAATCTGTGCAACTTCAGCTTATAGACGTGCAAATAGTAGATGACAATTCGGATCCTAAAAAGCTGGATGAATATTTTAACAACCCGAAAGTAGCAAAGAAATACAGGCTGAAGAGCAAGTAAAATCCTGATTGAGTTT
Organism: Ginsengibacter sp.; assembly: GCA_039937595.1. Lineage (GTDB taxonomy): Bacteria > Bacteroidota > Bacteroidia > Chitinophagales > Chitinophagaceae > Ginsengibacter. The sequence goes on from JBDTGD010000194.1 coordinate 2,392, forward strand.
TTTAACTCAGAAGAATATACTATTCTAGTTTTTGTTCATGAACGGGAATAAAAAAGGCCATCAAAATTGATAGCCTCAGAGTTAATGTAAGCATACATTTATTAATGATACCCCACCATACTGGAATTAACCTTGCAGCCAACTTTTGAAGATGTGCATGAGGTAATAGATGCGCCAAGAATAAGAGTTAACAACGTAACAATTAGAAGCTTTTTCATTTTAATTTTTTTTGGTTAAAGAGATAAAACTTACCAGGTTTAAAACCTCTGGTATAAAATGAATTCTTCAAAAAGGGATTGGAATTGAGAGCAGAGAACAAATAAACAAAATCTAAATGGAATTTGCAAGTAATAACGATTTTTAATTTTGTAATTGCCTTGCTCAAAAGTCCGGTTATCGTTTCCGATAACGTTAATTATGGTCTTTTGCTGTAAAAAAAATAACTTTGAGCATCTTTGATTTACCGCTTAATTCAAAAAATAAAATATGTACTCCTGGGAAGACATAATATTTCGTCTTTTTCTCGCCTCTGTTTTTGGCGCTTTAATCGGATTGGAAAGAGAAAGAAAAGAATGGACGGCTGGAATGCGCACTCACATGATGGTGAGTCTTGGTTCTGCGTTAATAATGATGGTATCATCATTTGGATTTTCGGACGTATTGGGACGGGCAAATATTGTGCTTGACCCTTCCAGAATAGCTGCACAGGTAGTTAGCGGAATTGGATTTATTGGCGCAGGAACTATTTTATCTATGAATAAGGGACGTATTCATGGCCTTACTACGGCAGCGGGACTGTGGACGGTCGCTGCTACCGGATTAGCGACAGGATGTGGAATGTACCTGGATGCGGGAGCTGCGACGCTATTTGCACTAATCATCTTGTGGCCGTTGCAGCCTTTGGAACGGAAAATAACTCAAAAATTTAAACAGAAAACATTAAGTATCGAAACCAAAGCAAATACCAACACTAAAGACATTCTGGCTCAGTTTGAAGAAAATCAGGCGCATTTTGTAAGTCTGTCTATTGATAAAACAGGTACCGGTTTTTTTATTCAAATGAAACTTGAAAATTTTGAATTAGAACAAATCAAAACAGTAATTAATAAACTTCAGCAAAATGCTGACATTAATAAAATTTTCTGGGAGTAGTTTAATACCCCTATTTCTCAATATTATATTTCTCTCTTCGGGATTGAATAAACAGAATAATGTGAACCGCAATAAGTAACTCACAGACGATTTCTTTGACGATCATTAGTTTGAATTTTTGGATTAGTAATAAAAATCAAACGAATGCAAGTTGATTTTATTTTATTAAATTCCGGATTACAATACTCCGAACATAGTAAAAAGCCTCCAGGTAAAGTCCGGAGGCTTTGGTCTTTGTTTTAGTTCCGATTATTTCAAGTTGATGGTTACCCCAGCCTGAAAATTGACGTTACTAAGATCATGATAGCCATTCTCATTATATGGGGCATAATTGTAGGTGGCGCCCACGTTAAAGCCTGAAGCACTGAACTTCTTGAAAGGAATCATTAACCCTAGTCCGCCTTGCGCCAAAAATCCCACATTAGTCTGACTACTTCCAAACTGACCAAGATATTGATTAAAATCGATAATATTAGCTCCTGCACCTAATGAAACATAAGGTTTCAGATAAGCTCCGGTGAGAGGGAAATATGCTGCTTTTAATAAGACAGGGGTAGTTTGAATGGAGTTAGTCAATACTGCAGATACTTCCTGCGTCTTGCCTAATGGATACAATGCTCTCGGATATTTTTGATAGTAATCCTGGAAGCCAAATCCAAGCCCTGCAGATAATTTATCACTGAAGGCATACATAAGACTCCCCATAAAACCGCGAGGAGAATTATTGTTCACAATATCAGACTTGAAGCCACCAACAGGAAGGCTATAATTATAATCGATATCCAGCTTGAATGATTTTTCTTGGGCTGAAACTGATTGGGAGATAACCATTATTCCCAATGCAATTAATATAATTTTAAACTTTTTCATAGCTACATATTTTAATTTGTTTTTAAATAGGGTGACTGATCAAATAAAGCTTTGACCCCGCTATCTGCCACGGTGGTGTTGAAAATACCAGATCCCCGAATCAACCCTGTCCATATTACGTTTATCTTTTTATCCTGAGCCGCATTTTTCAAATCAAGCACATCTACTGAAATGGCGCCTTCTTTGATTTGATAAACACTATAGCCATAAGGGATGTAATATCCATAGCCAGGATAGCCCCAATAATAAGGATCCCAATAGGAATTGTAATTATACCAATAATCTCCATAACTTATAACCCCTGTGGAAGTGCTTATTATGCGGTTCACATCTACGCCGAGATCAGGATTTTGTTCTTTTGAAACAAGTGTGTAACCTTCCTGCACCATATATTTATTAACAGCATTTTTGTAGGCCGAATCAACAGCACTTAACTGTTTCTGTACATTACCATTATCAATCACCGCGACAGAATCGGAAATATCAAAAGTTTTGTAGTTAGAAAAATTTACGGATGAATCATGATCAGTTATGTAAATTCTGGATTCATCACTGCTTAAATTCTTTATAGGATCTTTAGTACATCCTATATAAACAAAGGACATACTGGCTAAACCCAATAGCATTAATAAGTGTCTTTTCATAGTAGTAAAATTTAAATAATTAATATAATTGGGATAGCACAAAGTCAATGCCCAACAAGCTGTTAGAGCTTAACATCAGCAAAAAAGTTTACAATTAAACATAGATTTAAGAAAGCTTTAGATTAATTGTTAAGACTATGAAAAGAAAAAATAAAATAGATCAATATATGCATGACATAAAGGAATCTATTATGAAATTTTGGCAAGATAGAAGAGCTATTTTGTCTGAATGAATCTATTTAGTTGAGATGTTTTTGATAATCGGTTTTGACAGTTTTACGATAAATCCAAATAGGAATTTCTGTTGTTTTATCATGTGGAGAATATTTCACAAATCAGCATCAGATGCAGTAAATGTTTCGCTTCTCACCATGCACTTTTTTTTTGCGTTTTGCTTCTTGCTTTTTGCACTTCTACATATTTCTTCGATACTGGCCGCCCACTTCATAAAGTGCATGAGTAATTTGTCCAAGCGAACAGAACTTAACCGTTTCCATTAGTTCGGCGAATAAATTTCCGTTATGAATAGCTACTTTTTGCAAACGCTTCAGCATTTCAGTGCTTTTATCTTTATGCAATTTCTGGAATGTTTGTACATTTTTTATTTGAAGATCTTTTTCTTCTTTAGTACTTCTGATCACCTCCATAGGAAGTATCGTAGGAGATCCTTCTTTATTCAAAAATGTATTAACCCCTACAAGAGGAAGCTCGCCATTATTTTTTAATGATTCGTAGTACAAACTTTCTTCCTGGATTTTATTTCTTTGATACATTCTCTCCATGGCGCCAAGTACGCCGCCTCTTTCAGAAATACGATTGAATTCTTCCATCACCGCTTCTTCCACAAGGTCTGTCAATTCTTCAATTAAGAAACTTCCCTGGTTGGGATTTTCATTTTTTGCAGTTCCCAATTCGCGGTTAATTATTAATTGTATTGCCATTGCGCGACGCACGCTTTCTTCTGTTGGTGTGGTAATTGCTTCGTCATAAGCGTTTGTATGAAGACTGTTGCAATTATCGTATATCGCGTACAATGCCTGCAATGTTGTGCGAATATCATTGAAGTCAATTTCCTGGGCGTGCAAACTTCTTCCACTTGTTTGAATGTGATATTTCAACATTTGCGAACGCGAATTGGCTTTGTATTTATACTTCATTGCCTTTGCCCATATTCTTCTTGCAACGCGTCCAATGACGCTGTATTCGGGATCCATTCCATTACTGAAAAAGAAAGAAAGATTGTGTGCAAAATCGTCAATCTTCATTCCCCGACTCATGTAATATTCTATATAAGTAAAACCATTGGAAAGTGTAAAGGCAAGCTGTGTGATAGGATTGGCGCCTGCTTCAGCGATATGATAGCCACTTATCGAAACCGAATAAAAATTGCGCACTTTATGTTCAATAAAATATTCCTGTACATCACCCATTAATTTCAGAGCGAATTCTGTCGAAAAAATACATGTATTTTGCGCCTGGTCTTCTTTCAATATATCTGCCTGAACCGTGCCGCGAACTGAGGTTAATGCTTTTATTTTTAATTCTTCATAAATATTTTTATCTAAAACATCTTCGCCCGATAAACCAAGCAGTCTTAACCCGAGCCCAGTATTCCCTTCTGGTAAATGCCTTGTCATTCCTCCTTTCTCGGGTAAAACAGGTTCGCCGTTAACACTAATATATTTTGGAAGATTTTCAACTTTATATTTATTCTCGATAATTGCGTTTACATTTTTTTGTAAGTCGTGTTCAATAATATACTTTTCACACTGCTGATCAATAGCGGCATTTAAAAAGAAAGCTAACAACATAGGCGCAGGGCCGTTAATCGTCATGCTTACAGAAGTTTTAGGATCGCAAAGATCAAAACCACTGTACAATTTTTTCGCATCGTCCACTGTTGCAATACTAACCCCACTGTTGCCAACCTTTCCATAAATATCCGGACGAATAGCGGGATCTTCCCCATAAAGGGTTACGCTATCAAAGGCAGTGCTCAGGCGCTTTGCGGGCTGCCCAACACTTACATAATGGAACCTTCTGTTGGTTCTTTCAGGGCTACCTTCTCCTGCAAACATTCTTGTAGGATCTTCCTCGGCACGCTTCAGCGGAAACACTCCCGCCGTATATGGAAATTTACCCGGAAAATTTTCCTGTAATTGCCACATTAAAATATCGCCCCAGTCTTTAAATTTGGGCACAGCAATTTTTGGAATTTTTGTATGGGAAAGAGATTCAGAAAATAAGGGTTGCTTAATAATCTTTTCTCTTACATTGTATTCAAAAAATTCCTTTTGATAGAGCGCTTTTGTTGCTTGCCAGTCATCCAATAATTTCTTACAAACAGGAAGCAATTGTTTCTCTATCGATTTTTTTCTGCCCAGCAATTCTTTGATTATTATCGTATTTTTCTTTTCATTTTTTAAAGAATCATTTTTAAATGTTTGAAGCGTTCCACTCAGTTGATAAAGCTGTGTTGCAATGCCAGACTGTTCTTCAGCAAGTTTATTATAATGAGCAATTTCTTCAGCAATTTCAGCAAGGTACCTGACCCGTTTAGATGGAATTATTGAATGGCTGTAGCTATCACTGCGCATTGGAGCTTTATACTTTTTCCAATCACTTCCTGTCTTTTTATTGACTTCATCAATAATCTTATTGAATAGTTCATTACATCCCGGATCATTAAAAGTAGAAGCCACCGTACCTATCACGGGCAATTCACTATCTTTTGCGCTCCACAATAAATGATTTCGCTTGTATTGCTTTTTTACATCGTGCAATGCATCCAACGCACCAGCTTTATCAAATTTATTAATGCAAACTATATCTGCATAGTCGAGCATATTTATTTTCTCTAACTGAGACGCGGCGCCATATTCTGGCGTCATCACATACATGCTTACATCGCAATGATCGAGAATGGACGCATCGCTCTGTCCGACTCCGGCACTTTCCAGGATGATAAAATCATAGCCAACTACCTTACAAATATCCAGCGCTTCCTGGACGTAATTGCTTAAAGCTTTATCATTCTCCCGCGTGGCAAGTGAGCGCATATAAGCTCGTGGGTGATGAATAGAATTCATACGAAT
>JBDTGD010000195.1:0-7506 GCA_039937595.1 Ginsengibacter sp.
AAATAGCAGCCGAAATAAAGCAACACGGCAAAGAAGATATTGACAAAGTTTTGGATATGGTAGATCTTACCCGGAGAAAAGATTCTAAATTCAGCACGTATTCTTTGGGGATGAAACAACGGCTCGCAATAGCATCATGTCTTCTGGGCAGTCCATCGGTGTTGATTTTTGACGAACCTACCAATGGCCTCGACCCCGTAGGTATCGCTGAAATAAGAGAGTTGATGAAAAGGCTTTACCGCGAAGGAAAGACTATCATTATGGCAAGCCATCTTTTGGATGAAGTAGAAAAAGTATGTACTGATATGGCCATATTGAAAAGAGGCGAATTGGTCACTTCCGGGAAGGTAAAGGAAATATTATCCAGCGAAGACATAGTGGAATTATCTGCTGCAGACAATAGAAAATTATTTGAAGTATTAAACGGTCTAAGTGATAAATCAAAAGTGGTTGATGAAAACGTTGTGATTCAAATTTATTTCCCCGTGGGAACCGCAGATCTTTCAGCTATTAATAATTACTGTTTTAATAATGGTATTATTTTAAATCATTTGTTGCTAAAAAAGAAAAGCCTTGAAGCCCGTTTTCTAGAACTCACCAATAACTAAATTTTATGCTCCGTTTATTAAAAATAGAATGGCTGAAAGTTAAGAGCTATAAAGCATTTTGGATTTTTACCATCCTTTATTCTTTTGCCATTCTCGGCATCAATTACACAGGCTTTTACATCAATGAACTGGCGGTTGAAAACATGCCTGCGAGCCAGATATTGCTGGGTACTCCTTATGCGTTTCCTAAAGTGTGGCAAACAGTGGGTTTTATGAGTAGCTGGCTTTTGTATTTCCCCGGCATACTTTTTATAATGCTTTTTACCAATGAGTTTAATTTTAAAACACACCGGCAGAATATCATAGATGGTTGGACGCGTAAAGAATTTGTATCGGTGAAATTTGTATTTGCGATTATTTTTTCAGCGGTAGCAACCATATTCAATTTCCTGGTTGCTTTACTATTCGGATTGATAACAACCGGCTCTCATTTTTCTTTTGCAGGAATAGAAAATGTGGGCTATATTTTTATTCAAACTGTTGCCTACATTACGTTTGCGATGTTTCTTGCTATTCTGTTCAGAAAAAGCGGTGCTGCCATTGCCGTATTCTTTTTATATGGTTTGATATTTGAATGGCTTATTACGGCGTTAATTAATTTTCAGTTGCATCTTACTCCGGTTGGCTATTTTTTGCCATTACAGGTAACGGATGTAATGCTTCCCATTCCGTTCGGCGATAAAGTAATTTATAAAGGTGCTCCCGATACATGGATATTAGTAATCGTAAGTTTAGTGTATATAGGCGCCTACTACTTTTTTGCTTTGAAAAAATTTACGAAGGAAGATTTGTAATAACAGGATTGATGATAATTGCTTTTTGCGCAATTGCAGTAAACGAAGTTTTAGCAAAGATTCTTACTTAGCGCTCCCCGAAAAAGTATGATTAATCATGCTTAATCAATTCATCGATAGCAGCCTCGACAGAAGGGTATAAAAATGTAAATCCGGCTTCTTTTATTTTTTGATCACTTACGGTAGCGCTTTTTAAAATTTCGATACTTCTTTTTCCAAAAATTAATTTCAGAAATAATGACGGCACATGAATAGGAGTAAAAAATCTATTTTTCATTTTTTGGCCTAATGTGAGCATTAAAGTTTTTTGCGAAACAGTTCCCGGCGCTACGGCATTGTAGCTTCCTTCCAGGGAATTATTTTCAATAGCTTCGCTATACATCCGGCAAAGGTCTTTGATATGTATCCAGCTAACGATTTGTTTTCCGTTTCCCAGGATAGCTGCTATCCCAAAGCGTAAAGGCATTTTATATTCTTTAAAAGCGCCACCATCATTACTTAAGGCAATTCCTGTTCTTAACTTAACCAGCCTGGTTCCAGCCGCTGCAACCGGCTCCACGCTTGCTTCCCAAAGCTTGCAAGTTTCTCCCAGGAAATCATTTGCCGGAGAATCAGTTTCGATAAACCCTTCTTTTCTAATCAAAGGCTTGCTATCTGCGCCGTACCAGCCGATAGCCGATGCGGAAACAAAAGTTTTGACATGATGTTTATTTCCATTGAGACAGGAAATAAGTAATTCAGCACTTTTTGTCCTGCTTTCAAGAATAATTTTTTTGTATTGATTGCTCCATTTTTTGTCCATAACGCCCGCTCCTGCCAGGTGAATGATATGATCTGCTTTAGTTACTATATCTGCATCAATTATTTGTTTGTCAACATTCCAGTAGCTAAAACTGATTTTTGGATTGGACGAGGTATTATTCTTTTCTCTTGTCAAGACAATTACTTCGTAACCTTTTTCAGCTAAATGTTTGGATAAATGAGTGCCAATAAGCCCTGAACCTCCGGAAATTAAAACAATAGGCATAATTTATTTTATTTGATTCAAAAGTAATGATTTGAAGCTTATGGTCTTAATCTTACGTCAATCAAAAGTTACCACTCATTTTATTCTAAAATCTTTTCTTTAAGCGGGATCCGGGAATTGGCTCACTTGTTAAAAATGTTTAAAATAAAAAGGGTTTCACAAAAGATTGAGATTCGGGTAATGTAATTTTATATTAAATTAGTTTAGCTTTAGATCAATTATATAAATTTCACTTAAATCATAGTAAACAAAAAATCCCGGAAGACTTGAGGCCTGTAAACAAGCCCCGGATGAAAACTTTAGTTCTGATGAAAAATATTTTTTTACTTGTTTTATTAAGTACATTTTACTCTGTAGTTTTTTCGCAGGAAATTACTTATACCCAGCCCGAATCACAAGATTCAAGATCGCTGGATTTTCAAATAATCGGAAAGATACACGAGAACTTTTTGGTCTATAAAAACAACCGTAACAGTTATGCTGTTTGTGCCTATGATAATGCCATGCGGCTGATAAACCGTACTGAACTCCGTATTATGCCCGACAAAGTCCTCAACGTAGATTTTGTAGCTTATCCCGATTTTGCTTATCTCATTTATCAATATCAAAAAAGGAATACGGTGTATTGCATGGCTTTTAAATTGAACGCGGAGGGAAAATTATTGACCGATCCAGTACAATTAGATACGACTCACATCAATTTCTTAGCGGATAATAAAATTTACAGTACCGCCTTTAGTGAGGATAAATCGCAAATAATGATCTACAAGATACAGAGGCAAAATGGAAAATATAATTTTACTACGCTGCTCTTTAATGACAGTTTACAACTGAAGCATGAGTCTCATATTCCAACGGATTTTGATGATCGAAAAGACAGGTTCAGTGATTTTTTTGTTGATAACAATGGCAATTTTGTTTTTACAAAAGGAAACAAATCAAATTCCAAAGATTATATGGAAGACCTTGCCTTGGTTACAAAATCTCCGGAGGAAGATACTTTCAGTATAAACAACATGAATCTCTCAGGGAATTTTCTTGATGCCATCAAATTAAAGATTGACAATGTAAACAATGACTATGTGATCAATTCATTGTATTACACCAAAAAACGAGGAAATATTGAAGGGTTATATACCTCAGTGTGGGATGTTAGCAAAAAACAAATGATAACCCAACAGTTTTTGCAACTTGGCGATTCCATAAGAGAATTGGCAAAATCCAGTGATGGTAATAAAAGTGCGCTTAACGATTTTTTTCTAAGGAATCTCATTTTAAAAAAGGATGGAGGCTTTATCATTACTGCTGAGGAGTATTATTCAGATTCCAGGACGGACCCATGGAATCGGTATGATTATCTATATGGCTACCCTTCCTTTTCTCCCTACAACTATTATATGTATTCACCGTATTCGTATCTCTATGGCTATGGTTATGGAGGAGGTTATGGAGGATACTATAATAATAACTATTCCAGGCAGAGATATTATTACAATAATGTCCTTGTTCTAAACATTAATAAAAATGGACAGCCGGATTGGGTGAGCGTAATACATAAAAGCCAATACGATGACCAATCAGATAATTTTCTTTCTTACGCTTTTATGCTAACCGGAGGTCAGATGCATTTTTTATTCAATACCGTTGAGCGGCGCACGATGCTTCTCGGTGATCAAAGTATTTCGGGCTCTGGTAAGATAACCCGTAATCCGCCGTTGAAAAATCTTGACAGGGGATACCAGTTTATGGTGAGATATGGAAAACAGGTAAGCGCCACAGAAATTATTGTCCCATGTACGTATCGCAATTATATTTGCTTTGCAAAAATCGAATTCCCATAACATATAATTCAGTTGATTATGTTTTACAGGAATCGTTTTAATTTTTTATTTTTGTTTTTCAACTAACATTCTATTGTGACAGGAATATTCAGGACTAATAATCCACTCAATACGTTCCTGCTTTTTGTGTACGGAATACTCTTAAAGTTTGTGTGGCTGTTTCATCCACAAATACCGGTTATTCAAAAAAATAATGGATTTCTATATAACGATTTAATCGGCTGGATAAAGCCATGGTTTGATATTTATCCCGTCACTTATTTTGTTATTGCTTATCTATTGCTTTTTACCCAGGCGGTCAATTTTAATCAAATAATTATTTCCAGGCGGCTTATGGAAAAGCCCAATTATCTGCCTGCAATGAGTTATTTACTGGTAACTTCTTTTTTTAGTGAATGCCATGTATTAAGCGCTCCTTTAATCATCAATTCAATTTTGATATGGGTATTTGCAAAAATGAGTAACCTTAATAACAACCAACATGCAAAATCGACGTTGTATAATGTGGGTATGGCTATTGGAATTTGTTCTTTTTTTTATCTGCCTGCAATCATTTTTACGTTGCTCATTATTGCGTCGCTGTTAAATACCCGGACTCCCAAAGCAGCGGAATGGTTAATTACTTTCATTGGTGTACTTACACCGTGGTATTTTCTGATAACCTTTCTCTTTTTTAGAAACACGTTATATTCCTTCAATTTACCTGGTTTTGGAATTTCATATCCTATATTTCAAAAGATGACACCTGGGTACATTGGAGTCATTCTAATCATGATATTAGTTGCAACCGGAGCCTTTTTTGTGCAGTTTGTGGCGACTAAACAAATAGTGCAGGTACGTAAAAACTGGGGGCTAATGGCTTTATATTTAATAATCGCCCTGGCGATTCCATTTATCAATCACACTTACGAAACCGGACAGTGGATGTTAGCGCTGGTACCTGCTTCGGCGTTTATTGCGTGTGCATTCTTTTATCCCCGGCTGCATTGGATTCCCAGGATATTACAATGGCTTATGGTTGGGTTTGTACTTTATATGGAGTATTTTAATAAATAATTTTAGTAGAGTACCTTTGCTAACAATAAAATAATGAAAAAATGAAATTTGGTGTTGTAGTATTTCCCGGTTCCAATTGCGATAGAGATATGATCAATGCGCTTCAAAATGATTTAGGCCAGGAAGTGATTACTTTGTGGCACAAAGACAAAGATCTTTCGATGTTTCACAATTCTGATTGCATCGTTCTTCCTGGTGGTTTTAGTTTTGGAGATTACCTGAGATGCGGTGCCATCGCCAGGTTTAGCCCGATGATGCAAAGTGTAATTGAGTTCGCCAATAACGGAGGAAAAGTTTTTGGCGTATGCAACGGATTCCAGATTCTTTGTGAAAGCGGATTGCTTCCGGGTGTTTTATTACAAAATGCACATAGGCAATTTACCTGCAAAAATATTTTTTTGAAAGATGGGGCAAACAACTCCGGTCCGGTTTATAAAATTCCTGTCGCTCATGGAGAAGGAAGGTATTTTGCAAACGAAAAGGACCTGGAAGAAATCCAAAAAAATAACCAGGTACTTTATAGCTATTGCAATGAAAAAGGAGAAATTGATGTGGAACATTCTCCGAACGGTTCTATTAGAAGCATCGCCGGAATTACGAACAAAGAAAGGAATGTTTTTGGTATGATGCCACATCCGGAAAGAGCTTGCAGTCCGATGCTGGGCAACACCGATGGAGAGAAAATTTTTAAAGAATTATTTTCGATCAACTAAAGTTCATCATCATCTTAATTGAACCTGCCGGGTATTAATAATCGCAAACTTATCAGTGACCTGGGTTATTGCAGTAAACTAACAAATAACCCGAATTCCTAAATTCAGCATTTTATTGCATGAATAACTTTCCAATCCTGCCATCATTCCCCGCAAAATAAACAGCATTTCCTTTTTTTGCTTTACGGCAAACATGAAAACTTTCTTTACTTATATTTTTCCAGTTTATTCCGTTATCATCGGATAAATCCACACCATTCAAGCCGCAGGTTATCCATTTATTTTTGTATAAATATTCTACGCAACTTCTGTAACCGGAAGGAGGCGTTTTTGGTGAAATCCATGTGGCGCCGCCATCTGTGGTGATAACACAATTCTTTAAGGTATCATCTTTTTTTGTAAAATCTCCGCCGACTACTATCATTGTTTTGCTGTTTTTTACTGCGATGGAATTAGCGCCCGTTGATTCCGTTCCCTGCAGAATTGGAATGCTTATTTTTTTATCCCGGATAAATACATGAGATGTTAAACCGCCGGAAACAAACACCGCTTCTGCTTTATTTAATTTGCGGATATTAGTGCCGCTACTTGCAAAACATGCTTCGCCACTATCTGCGATGGGTTTGTACTTCTCAGGAATTCCACGCCACGTTTTGCCACCGTCAAAAGTTCTACCAATAAAAAAGCGGTTGTTGATCGGATCGCCTATCACGATTCCGCTTTGGATATTCCAGAATTCCATCGCATCCAGGAACATGCCTTTAGTATTATTTTCAAAAACTATTTTCCATGTATCACCGCCATCTTCTGTTCTGAGAATGTAAGCCGGCTCTGCTACACCCATTATCACTGCGGTCTTTTTATCAAATGCTTCTATGTCCCTGAAGTCAGTTTTTTCAAAACCTTTTACCACCATCCATTTCCAGGTCTTACCTCCATCCAGGCTTTTACCCACAGTTCCGTTGCTTCCGCTTACCCAAACAATATTATTATCTACCACACTTAAACCGCGCAATGACGCATTAATGCTGTCTTTAAATATTTCTATTTTTTGCGCTGTTATACTATTAGCCAGGAGAAAAAGAAAAAAGGAGCAAAAGATTTTCATTTTGAATTAATATTTGACTGAATCGGTATAACCGTTTTCAAATTTAAAAGTAAACTGCACAACAACAATTTTATTCAAATGAAAAATAATTGTTCTGCAGCCATTAATTCATTTTCATATATTTACTTCTATTAAATTCGGTCTTATGGAATCACAAAGCCCGCTTTCAATAACGGAGAAAATTATTGACGTTACCAGTTCAATTCAGTCAGCCTCTCTTGATACAATCCGACTAAAATTGATTTCTTTAATCAATGAATTGATCAATAAAGATTTTGATGTTTTGGTACAACTGCTTTACCGCATTGATGTGAGTGAAAAGAAGATCCGGGCTGTTTTAGAACAACGTACAGAAACAG
>JBDTGD010000196.1:0-4796 GCA_039937595.1 Ginsengibacter sp.
CCAAAGCATAAATTGTATTTCAAAATTTCAGCGCGGTTTTTCATGATCATTTTGTCTATATCATTTGCCATCTTTTTATCTTCCAGGCAATACCGCAGGCAGCCGCCAAAAGATTTTCCGATAATCACTTTTCCAATCATTGTAAATAAGATTTAATGTCGTTAGCTAATTGTTTTACCTGTTGTGAAAGAACATTGAGTTCCGCTCTTTCTATGGCTGTAAGTTCATCATTGCAGTTACGTTTATGAGCAATCTGATTCATGTTTGCCGACAGATGGTTTAAGGTGGCTGTAAACAATAAAACCTCTTTGGGAAGCGCTTTAATTTTGATGTCAATTTTTCCGGATAGCCCAATGGTTCGTAAATATTCTGATTTACTCATGTTGGCAGTTTCTGCTTTTCCTTCTATTAATTTCCTCTCTGAGAGGGTACACATTACCGCAAGCTGCTGATTTTTTGTAACTGCTTTTCTGGGGCGTCCTCCCTTTTTATGGTATGTATGATCAATTAATTTTTCCATGGTCTTTTGTGCTTCTTGAATGCTTCAGCATGAGCGAAGCTTCTTTCATGAATCCCGACCTGATGTCGGGATGAATGAAAGCCAGCGTTTCGACGAAGGAGAAACATAGCTGGCTCCTGAAATTCACCGCCGTCTTCCACTTCGGTGGACATGATGTTGTTCGGACTTTTTTTCTTTCATCAGCCATTCATTAATGTCTTTCTCTTCATGGTATTTGTAAGACAAATCATTGTATTTATGGGATAAGCAAAGCGCCCGTTTAGCGCAATTTTTTCCTGCGGTATCATTGTCAAGCAGCAGGTAAATCCGTTCGTGTTGTTCCATTGCAGGTCTTGCCTTTTCAAAAAAGGAAAGGGAATTAAGCACCAGAAAATTTGTCAGTTCAGGAAGCATTTGTTTACCCGAAGCTATCATAGAAAGGAAATCTATGAACCCTTCAAAGACTGCAACCGCATCCCATTTTTGAGTATTCAAAAAAGTAAAATCCTTGGGTGAAACGGTACTTTTAAAATTGGGTGAACGAAGTTCAAAACCACCGGAATTATTTTTAAATCCAATGGCATAAAATTGTTTTTGGCCATTCAGGTAAGTAATTTGCCGGCAATAGTTTTTGGCAATCTCTGCAGGTATGTTTCTTGTTTCCAGGTATTGACAAAGGATCGGATCAGTGAGTGGATTTACCGCTATTAATTTTATTTTATTTTCTACAATCTCATCTGATTTTTGTAGTGGCATTTTCTGCTGGTGAAAAGAAAAAGAATCTCTCTGCGTATTCAGTTTTTCTAAAAACTCCTGTACACTGCAATCATGTAAAAGAATTCCTAAATCAACCAGTTTGCCACCTTTCCCTACTCCGTTATCATACCATACATTCAGCTTCCGGTTTATTTTAAAAGAGGGTGTTTTTTCATCTCTTAATGGAGACAGATACCAATAGTCATTGCCATTCACTTTTTGAGGTTTTATGGAAAGGCTTTCCAAATAAGTAACTATGTCCATTCTTTTGGCTTCGCTACAGTTCATTTTTTGTGGTGTCATTCTGATATATTTTTATAGTGAAGAAAATGCGTGCACTATTTGCACTTTGTGCATTATGGCTCTGATTTACCTTCCCATAGTGCAAATAATGAAGATAGTGCATGATTCTATAAAGTGATTTACCAAATCTTCTCATAGATACCATGCTTAAGCTTAGTGAATAAGTATTCGTCTGAAAGAATATTGAATAAGGTTCGCCTGCTCACTTTTTCTTTAGCGATTTCCCAGGCAGCGCCAGTGGTAAATGAATAGGGTAACTGGTAGTAGATTATTTTGTGTTCCATCGGATAATCTTTTAATGGATCGCGGAACTTTTCCATCAACTTAAAAACCTTGAGCGCGTTATGTTCAAAATATTCAATCAGTTCTGCCGCCTTTCCAAAAGTTTCTGCAGAAACCTGGTAAGGATTTATTTCCGGCTCTTTGCAGCCGGTGCAGATTATATGGAGTATCAAGGCTATCCGCAAGCTATAGGTGTCTAATTTTGCATAGATACCTGAGATGGCATCACTCTTTTCATTATTAATGGTTTCATTGATTCTTCTTCTGAAAATCTTGTACGCTTCATAGCCGTCTTTTGAAAGAGTTATTTTGTGGGCAGGGTAACTATCAGCTTGAAAAAAATCGGAGATCAGAATGCGATTGATTAATGTTTGATATAGTTCTTCAATATACTCCGGTACATCATCATCAGATAGATCTTCGCGAATAACACTATCCGGGAACGCAAATAAAAAACGATGAGTCAGGCCATTGTCAATCTTATTATTACCGAGAAGATTAATTAATACCTGTGGTTGTATGCTGCCAATGATGCTAATGAATGGCTTTTCAATAAAAATGGGTTCTGAACTCTTTCTGTTTACGGAAATACTTTTTCCGCTAAACAGGCTTAACATCACTTCTTCATCGCCACCACCGGATTTGTATTTATTGAAAGACTTTAAAAATGCCGCCAGTTCATCATAGATGCCCGCAAATCCATGAGGGTTATCGTATAGCGCTTTCAACATCGCTTCCTGTGTTGCATCTTTGATGACCAACTGTCTTCTTACAGGTTCTTCTGATATAGCACTTAAATCGCCGTTTTCTTTTTTTGTACTCCTACTTTTTTTGAACGTGGCGAATTCATCTAAAAATCTTTTGAACAAATCCTTTTCTAATTTTTCTAGGGGCTGAGTGAAGATAGAAATAGGCCCGCTTTTGTTGATACCCGGCTTGCCCACTAAAGCAACAAATAATGTTGGCAGTTCCACCCATCCCCGTTTAACTGTGAGGCTGTAATGGCCACCGAGCGCTACAGAAAAAGCATACAAAACGGTTACTGCTGCATAGTCAATATTGAGATTAAGAGTGCTGCAGTAACTGGTGATGATCTGTTGAAGCTGTTGAGAAAAAATATGAATAGGAAAGTCAGGGGTCTTTATTTGGCCTCCGCCATCTTCCAATGATTGTAAGCTTTCCATCGAAATAATTTTATAGGATTAATATTATTATCGGAGTAGTGTTTACATTAAATCCTTCCTGTAACGCTTACGGTTTTCCATCATCAGGCTGGTGGCAGTTTTTTTATTTTCCGTTTCATTAGCCGATTGATAATTCTCAAACCATTGAATGAGTTCCCTATAAATAATCAGATAACTTTTTCCTACCAATCTAGCGGGGAGACTACGGGAATGAATATAGCCCCGCACAGTGCCTACTGGCTTACAGAGTATCTTGGCTGCTTCAGGTAAATCAATGATCCTGTCGGGGTCTGTTGGTGCGGATAGGTTTTGTCCTGGTGAATTGACTGATATAATATCAACAGTCGTTTGTATTTGTTCGAGCTTGTTTAGAATTAGTTCGAAGGGATTGTTTGTTTGCATTTCAATTATTTTTAATTGTGAATAATTGAATGCAATATGAAATGGTTTGCCTCTTAAAGCAGGCGGATCAGGGCAAAAAAAGAAAAATCCTAAAAATCCTAAAAATCCTAACCGGGTAAGTTTATAGTATCTATTTCTATGGACTTTAATTTTTCCAGATATTTTTCAAAATTATAATCCTCTACAAAAAAAGAATAGTCATAGTCCTTTCCTGCCTGGTTTTTGGTATAATTCCCAAAGCTTTTAAAGATATCTTTAAAGGTAAACTCCTGTTTAAAATACCCGTTATCCTGAAAAACATTTACCATAGCGGCTATTTCAGAATTAAGCCCCGTCTGGTTAGCGCCTTTTTTTGTTTTATTGATAGTGTGGAATATGTTGTGGGGAAACCTGGCTTCAATAATTTTTGATTCAATATAGCTCAATGTATTTTCTATACTTCCGTTAATAGGGGTAACCATGTCTAAAAATGAAATCCCGGCTGGGTAATGATTTGTGGATTCAGGTTCTATAGGAGATAATTCTTTTTGGTGTTGTTCTTTAATTTCCTCCATTCTCTTTTCAAGCAGATCCAATACTGCTTTCCTGTTATGTAGGTCAAGAACAAACATTTGATCGAATTTCTTATCTATTCTTAAGGAATCAAACTTGCGGTAACAATATGATATTTCCTCATCCACGCCTGTATTAAGTTTCTCATCAAACGCATAAGGGTAAGTTCTCAATATTTCAACACAGGAAATAATGTCATCATCATTAATGAGTAAAATATTTCTGGATAATTCATTTATAAAATTGTCATTAAAAGTCCAGAAAGCATATTTTGCGTAATCCTCAAAATAAAGCAACCTGAAAAATGTTTTTGCTTCAATAGGAACAAAATCGCTCAATAGTGTAATACAACTTCCTGTACGGATAATTTTCATTACATCCTTTGCAATACTTCTTCCAAAAAACCAATGAAGTAATATGGTCTTTTTATTTTCAACCGGTATCTCTGTAAGGTAAAATTGCTGGATAAGTATTTATAGAAAAAGCCGATTTTGGTTTTTGATCCTTTCATTATAAATTCATTTCTAAATAATCAACACCTATTTATAAAGTCAAAAAGTAAAATTACTAATAGAGCTCTTTTTAATTAATTGTTAAATATCAAGAAATAGTTCAAATAAAAGCGTGTATCAAATCATGTATCAAATGAAAAAGCAGTTATAAATTTTACTTCATAACTGCTTGATTATTAGTGACCGCGTCAGGATTCAAACCTGAAACCTTCTGATCCGTAGTCAGATGCTCTATTCAATTGAGCTACGCAGCCAAAGAGCCGCAAAAATAATAAATAATTGTTTTACCGCAGTTACTTCTGTCAT
>JBDTGD010000197.1:0-15031 GCA_039937595.1 Ginsengibacter sp.
CTTCGAGCAAAAGGGGATAGTTATCTTTTGAAATATTTTTGAGCAGTAACGGATTGATTCTGGAACTAACGATATAGGGTAAACGCAAAGGAATTCCTGCCGATAAAGTTTCCCTTTGGTAGTAATAAACCTTTTCGCAGTAGTGCTTCAATTCATCCTGCCTGCCGCGTCCATACTCAAAACAATGTAAATGGATTTTTACGCCTATCTTATGTAAAGCCCTTATTTTATAAAAAACATCTATCACGCCACCATAGTCAGGCGGGTAGGGGACATCGAAGGATATGATATGGAGATGAGGTTGGTTAATTGGGTGAGTGATTAGATTTTTAGATTGTTAAATTGTTGAATGGTTCTCTCTTATTTCAAATAGGAATCATCCTTATTTGTTGCTTTACTGATTGTTCTTTGCTCTTTGTTATTTGCTCTTTGTTATTTGTTCTTTGTTCTTTGCTCTTTATGATTTCTTATCCAACTTTTTATAAAAACCGATTAATTTTTTTTCTTCATTTTGCCAGTTGTATTCCTCGCGGGCTTTGTTGCAATTTTGTTTTAAGCGAGAATACTGTTCTTCATCTTCCAACAGCATTTTTAAAGATTCTTCAATTTTCTGGACTGACAAATTTTCAAGTAACAGAGCAACTTCATATTCATCATTGATTCTTTTATACTCCGGGAAATCCATGGTTATTTGTGGAACTTCAGTTTGAATATAATCAAAGAACTTATTAGCAAGAGATAAAAGCTGGTTTTTGCCAAGCGCTTCTACAAGGTTGATTCCTATGTATGCCTGCGCTGTGATTAGACTTAACTCATTTGGCAGAAATTTTCCCTGGAATAAAACCTTCTCCTGTAATTGATTTTCTTCCGCAATCTTGTTAGCTTGCTCTAAAAAATTACCGTCACCATAAATATGCAAAGAAGCATTTATGTTTTTCATTGCGGGAATCAGATATTCAAATCCTCTTCCTTCGTTTACACTTCCTTGGTACAAGATAATCTTTTCCCTGGCGCTGTTGCCGTCTGCATCAACTGGCTTCAGTAAAGGTACATTCATGATTACTTCATATTTTACTTTATAATTTTTTAAAAATTCTTCTGCGATTCCCTCGCTTACTGTGTATCCGTTTGTAAATTTTGGAACAAATGTTTTTTCGATAAAATGCCATACACGGTAAATTTTAGGCCTGGTAATAATTTCTTTGAGCTGCGAGAAATATTCATGCGCATCATAAACCCTGGTTTTTCTTTTCAGGACAGAAACAAAATAGACAGGTAATATGGTGTCGAGGTCAATGCAACACAGCACATCTGTTTTTTGGAAAAGGAGATAGAAGAAAAGTTTTAAATTGTATTCGAAATAGAAACCAAAACCTTTTTTAAAGATGAGCCCTAATCTTTTTTGTTGGTAATTTTTTTTCTCTAAAGCCGGAGAATCTTTGAATTTCCTGCCAATAATTTTTATATCATAACCACTTTCTGACAGGCTGTTGCAAATACGAATCATCCTTTGATCATAATTCAAATCATTGGTTACTGTGAAAATTATTCGCATTTGCTGGTCAACCGTTTTATTTTTTTAAATATGCTTTTACCTGCATGATTGTTTGATCATGAACCTGCCTGAAAGTTGTATTCGTTCCCTTTTTACCGGCCTTTGTTTTATACAAATATTCATTGTGGAAAATGGGAATGAAAGTTCCTTCCACTTTTTTTATTTCCTTTAAGAGATTTAATATTTCCATCAGCGATTTTTCAGGCGATTTTTTTGTGTAATAGATAAAGGTAGCATCCATGCAGGTTACAGGAAATAATTTTAAGTCAGTAATTTTTTCAGTTTTTAAATCATAAAAAAAGAATGGCTTACAAGTTCCAGCCCGAAATCCCGGAGCGTCAGGGTAACCCATAGAAAAATCTTCTTTAATACCTGCGGCCAAAAGAGAATTATAAGTGTCCGGCAAACGTAATTTTAAAAAATGCTGCCTGCTTTTTATGATTTTCTTACCTGAAAGGTCTTCAAGGCGTTCTTTTTCTATTGCAATTTTTTCTGGAAAATCAGTGGTTGTAAAGGAAGGATGAACGCCAATTTCGCTATAATCGCTTATTTGGGCGACCAAGGATTTCATTAAAGGATTTTCATAATTCAGGTTTCTATCATATTTCGTTTTATCTGCCAGCAAAAAGAAAAAAACCGAATTTATTTTATTTTTCAAAATGGTATCCTTTAGATCATCATAAACATCCCACGGGTCTTTTTGAATTTTCAGAAGCGTTTTTTTTCTATTTATGATATTTTTTATTTTAAACGAACGAAGATCTTTTAAAGAAGCGCCAATGATTCTGCCGAGACTTCTTCCACTGTATTTATACGCTACATCTATGTCGTAAGTAAGGATGGCATCAAATTCGGAAGATTTCATTTTTAGCGAAGAAAACTTTTCCTTTAAAATATTCTTAAAAATATTTATCCAAATATTTACAATGGGTTTTTGCAAAAAATTATTTTGAAAAGCCAATGAATCTGCTGCTTTGAATCGCCCGAATTCATCCGGTATAAAGGGCAAATATTCTTCGTAGCGACTTACCAAATAAAACACAGCCGAAAAAATATCAAATCCTAAATCGTCATCATCATTGGGAAATAAAATTTTAGTCTGATATTTTTCAGTAACTTTTATTTCCTGCTTTGTTATACCATCTTCAAATAGGAGAGGCGATGGTTTTATGAAAACAGTATCTTTTTTCGGGGAATTGGAATAATTTATTTTTTCTGAGGAATGCTGTTCAAATACATTAGTATCAGTAGTTACACGATATTCAATGCCCAGTTCCTGGTTGAAAATTAAATCAAACACGTAGTTGGCTCTCGGAGAAATTTCGGGTAAATAAATAAGCAACATAATTTTTATAGTAAAGATGAAAGCAAACCGATTTTGAAAGAATTCATTCCGCCAAAAAGATTTGTTTCATCTTAAATTTCAAATAATTATTTGATCGGGGTAAAGTTGTATTATTTTAATTACTTGGGCAAAAACACTTTTTCTGAAAGAGGAATTTGATATAATTGTTTGTTTACTGGTTTGTGTTTTAAAAAGAATCTGTACTTTCCAAAAAATATTTGACATGAAAAAAAATGCTCAATTTGTTTTTCTGTTTTTTATGAGCTTTCTGATTTCTTCAACGGCTTTTTCACAAAAAAAGACAGATATGAAGCTTGAAGAAAAATTGCAGGTTTTAATAGATTCATTTCATGGTACCGCGGGTATTTATGTTCGTAACCTGAAAACCGGGATAGAAGTAGCCATCAACGCAGATACTATTTTTCCAACAGCCAGCATTATCAAAGTTCCGATACTGGTTGGTATTTTTAATAAAATTGATTCGGGAGAATTTACCTACCATCAGCCTTTGATATATCTGGATAGCATGGCCCATGGCGGATCGGGACTAATGCAATATTTTAAAGACAGTACTAAAATTGAGCTAAATACTGCTATTACTTTAATGATTTCACACAGCGACAATACGGCGGCAAGGTGGTGTGAAAAATTAGCCGGTGGAGGTGTCGCTATTAATGCGTGGCTGGCTGATCATGGATTTCAATTTACGCGGCTAAATTCGCGTACGCCTGGCCGTGAACAAGATGCTGAAAAATTTGGATGGGGACAAACAACACCCCGTGAAATGGCTAATCTGATGGTAATGATACGCGAAGGGAAAGCGGTAAGCGCGGCGGCAAGCCAACGCATGTATCGCGATCTCACTCATATTTTTTGGGATGAATACGCGCTTTCGCAAATACCTCCTTATGTGCAGGCAGCATCCAAACAGGGAATGGTGGATGCATCAAGGTCGGAAGGTGTGTTGGTAAATGCGCCGCATGGAGATTATGTCTTTTATATTGCTACGAAAAATAATGCGGATCAAAGATGGCTGCCTGATAATGAGGCATGGCAACTTGCACGAAATGTTTCTTCATTATTATGGAATTATTTTGAGCCAAATTACGGATGGAAGCCGGCGCCGGGCGTAGAAAAATACAGGTATTGAACTTTTTTTGTTTTACAGTAAACAAGCCAATAACATTGATTTTCATTCTGCTTAATGATGGTAATTATACTGGCCTCCGGATAGAATAGAAATGTGTAGTAATTTTTATTTGAGCTTTCAGCTCAAACACTTTTTGCCACGAATTACACGAATTAAAATTTCGTTACACAAATTTGTCCGGCGCAAGCTATAAAACTTCGGGTCATTTTCAAATTGCCTACTTTTAGACAAAAACCGAATGGCAGCAATTGCTGAAGAATCTAAATTAACGACGTCCTTAAAATATCTTATTACTATCGGTTGTGGTGTTGTAGTGGCCAACCTTTATTATTGCCAGCCCTTGCTTGGCGCCTTATCGCGGGCTTTTCGGGTTAGTGAGGAGTCAGCTTCATTTGTCAATATTTTTTCTCAACTGGGTTATGGTTTAGGCTTGCTTTTTATTGTTCCACTGGGTGATATGCTGGCGCGACGTGGTATGCTTATCTGGATGCATTTGTTGGCTGGCTTATCGTTGATAGGCGTGGGATTTTCGCCTGATATTGGGTGGCTTTATTTTTTCAGCACATGCGTTGGTATTACCAGTACGGCTTGTCAATTATTTATTCCATTGGCAATGCACCTGGCGTCGGACGATGAACGGGGCAAAGTTTTGGGAATCATACTGGGAGGATTGCTCACGGGTATTTTATTGTCACGATCTTTAAGTGGGTTTGTAGCAGAATACTGGGGTTGGGAAAGTGTTTACTTTATCAGTGCCGGACTAATGGTCGTAATGACGCTATTAATTTGGAAGTTTATTCCCGGCGAAGAGCCGGCTTTCAAAGGAAATTATGGCCAACTCATGCATTCCTTAATTAGTTTGTTTAAAGCAGAACCTGTGATTCGCGAAAGCGCATGGATAGGAGCGTGCCTGTTTGGCGCAGTTGCTGCATTTTGGGCTACAATGGCATTTTTCCTGGAGAAACCACCCTTCGGCTATTCTCTTTTACTAATTGGCTTATTTGGGATTATTGGCGCCGGCGGTGCGCTCATATCGCCGTTTGTAGGAAGAATAACAGACAAAGTGGGGCCACTTAAACCAATGCGTTGGGGCATCGTAATGATGGTGATAGGTTACCTCATTTTATTTATGGGCAAGTCAGGGATTGGCTTAGTCATAGCAGGGATTATTTTCATTGATATGGGATTGCAATGCACTCATATTCCCAACCTTTCCAGGAATTATTCATTATTACCCGAAGCCCGTACGAGACTCAATACTATTTATATGACTTTCTTTTTTGTGGGCGGTACGCTGGGTTCTTCATTCGGTAGTATCGCCTGGAATAAGGGTGGGTGGACGGGAGTTTGTTCTGTAGGTATCGGAATGGTGATTTTAGGATCATTGCCGATCTATTTTAAAAAACACAAAGAACGGAAGGAGAGTAAAAAATTGGTTACATCAGAATCTTAGGGTATTTCCCGACCTCCTGAAAAAATTAAAATTGAATTTTTTAAAAATATATTAGGTTGTGCTACCAAAAATAATTTTAAATGGAAAGCAACCTATACGATTTTGAGACAGAACCCGAGAAAAGGCCGTCTTTTTTAACCTGGCTTTGCATCCTTACCTTTATCGGAAGCGGCTGGGGCATCGCAAGTAGTATTTGGGCTTACACAACAGCTCATAAAACGGCAACTGTGTTTTCTGGAAGTTTTAGTGCACCGATCAATGATTCTACATTTAAAAGCGATACGGCGAGCGTTACGTTTAAGAGAAATCATTCACCTTTTGCAGAAAAAATGAAGGCATCTATTTCAAAAATTTTCAAAGAAGACAATATTCGTAAAGGTGCCATCGGTGGTCTGATTGCGGCGGTTTTAACTTTATCGGGAGCGATATTAATGTGGCAATTAAAACGAATCGGCTTTCACTTATATATAGTAGGCATCATCGTAGCGATTGCCATCCCTTTTTATCTATTTGGAAATGATTTTGTGGCGGTTGGCGCATCGTCCTTTGTAAATTTTTTCGGACTGATCTTTATCGCCTTATATGCGCTTAATTTGAAATCATTGGAATAAACCTATCAGCAACTCAGGAAATTTAAATAAATCTTAATTAAAAAAAATTAGCCGCCTCATGAGTAAAGAAATCAAAATTTAATATTACATTTGCAGCCAATTATTAAATTTATTTCAAAAAAAATGTCTTATTTAACATCAGAAAGCAAAGCAAAATATTTTTCAGAGTTTGGCGGAGAAGCGAAAAATACAGGCTCAATTGAGGCCCAGGCAGCGATTCTTACCGAAAAAATCAATCATATTTCCGGTCATTTAAAGACCAACAAAAAGGATTTCAGCACGCAGCGTGGGTTGATGCAAATGGTTGGTAAAAGAAAAAGTTTACTATCTTATTTAAGCAAACATAATTTGACAGGTTATCGTGCATTGATTGAAAAGTTAGGACTCCGTAAATAATCTTATTACTAAATGATATTGTTAGCTATTCCCAACTGAACATCGGTTGGGAATACTTTTTTATAAAATAATTAAACAAAATAATGAATACTCCCAACCCGATAAATGTAACATTCGATATCAGCGAAGGCCGGACAGTCACCCTGGAAACAGGAAAAATGGCGCGCCAGGCTGATGGAGCTGTTACCGTGCGCTTAGGCAATTGTATTATATTGGCCACAGTAGTAGCCAACAAAGAGCCAAGAGAAGGCCAGTCTTTCTTCCCCCTTACGGTAGATTACCAGGAAAAATTCGCTTCTGCAGGCAGAATACCCGGCTCATTCTTTAAAAGAGAAGCCCGCCTTAATGATTACGAAATATTAACTTCAAGATTAATTGACCGTGCGTTACGCCCTTTATTTCCGGACGATTATTTATGCGATGTCCAGGTACTGGTTTCGCTTATTTCAAGTGATCCTGAGGTGATGCCCGATGCAATGGCTTGCCTTGCAGCTTCAGCAGCATTAGCTGTTTCAGACGTTCCTATACAGGAAATTATTTCCGAAGTGAGAGTAGGAAAAGTAAACGGCGAATTTGTCGTAAATCCTACCCGTAGCCAATTAGAAGAAGCAGAATTAGAATTTTTGATAGCTGCGACTGATAAGAATATTATGATGGTGGAAGGCCAGGGGAAGGAGTGCCAGGAAGAGGATTTGGTAAAAGCAATTGAAATAGCGCACGAAGCCATCAAAATACAGGTAAAGGCACAGGAGCAATTGAGAGACAAGGTTGGAGCTAAGGCTAAGCGTGATTACACGAAACCTTATCGTAATGAAGAACTGGAACAAAAAATCAATTCGTTCGCGAAAGATAAAATGTTGGCTATAGCTTCCAAACCATCGTCTAAACATGAAAGACAGGAAGCGTTTGACCAATTGGAAAAAGAAGTAGCGGAGCACCTGGGAGAAGAATTGCCTGATGCAGATAAAAAATTGATACATCATTATTTTGGTGAATTACAATATCACGTGGTTCGGGATATGATGCTTGCAACCCGCAAACGTCTTGATGGGCGCAATCTTGATGAGATAAGGCCACTCACGATGGAAGTAAATATTCTTCCTTCACCTCATGGATCTTCTTTATTTACCCGTGGCGAAACACAATCCTTAACAACAGTTACGCTTGGTACTCCACTGGATGAATTATTGGTGGAAAGCGCGGCTACAAGCAATTACTCTAAATTTATTTTGCATTATAATTTCCCTCCTTTTTCTACCGGTGAAGTAAAAATGATGCGCGGTGTGGGCAGGAGAGAAGTGGGACACGGAAACCTGGCCATGCGTTCTTTAAAACAAATTATGCCGGGAGGTGAGTATCCTTATACCGTAAGGATAGTAAGTGATATTTTGGAAAGTAATGGTTCTTCGTCGATGGCCACCGTTTGTGCCGGTTCATTGGCACTGATGGACGCGGGTATTCCTTTCAAAAAGCACGTTGGTGGAATCGCTATGGGGCTAATTTCAAAAGAGGGTCAGTTTGCTATTCTTTCCGATATTTTAGGTGATGAGGATCATCTTGGTGATATGGATTTTAAAGTGACCGGAACACGGGATGGAATTTGCGGAGTGCAAATGGATATTAAGGTAGATGGATTGAGTATGGATGTGATGAGGCAAGCGCTTGAGCAAGCTAAGAAGGGCCGTTTGCATATCCTGGACGCAATGTACAAGTGTATTCCCGAGCATAATGCAGACGTAAAACCACAAGCGCCGCGAATGGAGAAACTGATCATCGATTCTGAATTTATTGGTGCGGTAATAGGGCCTGGTGGAAAAATAATCCAGGAAATTCAAAAGACAACAGGCGCAACCATTAATATAACAGAAGTAGGAAAAACAGGTGAGGTAAGTATTTTCTCTGCTAATAAAGAAAGTCTTGACCAGGCTGTTGCATGGGTAAAAAGTATCGTCGCTGTGCCTGAAGTAGGTGATGAATATGAAGGTACGGTAAAAGGCATTAAAGAATTCGGCGCTTTTGTAGAATTCTTACCGAATAAACAAGGGTTGTTGCACATTTCCGAAATTATGTGGAAACGGCTTGAAACTATGGATAATATTTTCCAGGAAGGTGATAAAGTAAAAGTGAAGCTAATAGGGGTGGATCCTAAAACAGGAAAATTTAAATTGAGCAGGAAAGCATTGTTGCCAAGGCCTGATCAAAATTCAGGACCTCAACAAAGACCGAATCCCAGCCACTAAGCCAATTAAATAAAAATGATTTAAAGCTTGTAAATTTTTACAAGCTTTTTTTATGAAAAAATATTTTAAAATAAAAATTGAAACGGCCTCCGTGGAAGAAGGCGAACTACTGGTAGCAACGTTATCAGACATTCAATATTACGCGTTCGAGCAGGAAGGCACTGCTTTGAATGCTTATATTCGCGAAGAAGATTTTAGTGAAGAATTGCTCAAAGATATTTTGCCGGGCAACGCCATTTTTATTAAAGAAATCATTGAAGAACAAAACTGGAACCATCAATGGGAGCAAAGTATCAAGCCTATAATTGTAAACAACTTTGCCGGCATTCATCCTATATTCCAGCAACCCATAAAAAATGTAAAACATGATATAATCATTACTCCAAAAATGAGTTTTGGAACGGGCCATCACGCTACAACCTTTTTAATGGTAGAAATGATGGAAATGATAGATTTTGCGGGAAAAGAAGTCCTTGATTTTGGTACGGGCACAGGCTTGTTGGCGATATTGGCTGAGAAATGTGGCGCCGCAAAAATACTTGCCATAGACAATGATGAGTGGAGTATCAATAATGCA
Source organism: Ginsengibacter sp. (assembly GCA_039937595.1). Lineage (GTDB taxonomy): Bacteria > Bacteroidota > Bacteroidia > Chitinophagales > Chitinophagaceae > Ginsengibacter. The sequence goes on from JBDTGD010000197.1 coordinate 9,328, forward strand.
ATAGAAAATACGGCAGCAAACAATTGTAAAAATATTTTCATTGAACTTAGTGATGTTCTCTCGGACGTTCAACCCATGGACGTAATACTGGCTAATATAAATCTGAATGTATTAAATAAATTTTCATTAGATTTATCTAAAATACTAAAACCCGGGTCATTTTTATTAGCTTCAGGTTTTTTGTTGAAAGATGTAAAGGAAATGCAAAATATATTTGAAGAAAAAAACGTTGTGATAAAATATTTAAAACAAAGAGGCGAATGGATGGTAATTTTATTTCAAAAGGTCTTATAAAATTTAACGACATCAGCTGGAATTAAGCATTATATTTGTGATTCCCAAAAAGGTAGTGTGATACAAAAGATATGAAAGAATTTATATTAATTATTCTCGCTTACTTAATCGGTTCTACTCCCACTGCAATCATTGTAAGTAAAGCCTTTTTCAACATAGACATACGTGATTATGGAAGTGGAAACATGGGAGCCACCAATACTTTCAGGGTTTTGGGACCTAAATTCGGCACTATTGTAATGGTTGGAGATATGCTAAAAGGTATCCTTGCTGTTGCTCTTTTTAATTTATTGCCTTATTACCTTACGAACGAATTAGATCGTACCAACCTGATGATTGGACTTGGGCTTGCAGCTGTCTTGGGCCATATATACCCAATATGGGCAGGATTTCGGGGAGGGAAGGGTGTTGCTACGCTATTCGGAATGGTGTTGGCTATTCAGCCGATTGTGGCCATCAATTGTGTAGGCGTATTTTTGTTAGTGCTTTATCTGACACGATATGTTTCCTTAAGCTCAATAATTGCGGGCGTTGCGCTTCCTATATGTGTATTGTGGATTTATAATGAACAGGAAGTATTTTACCGTGTATTTGCGGTCGCAGTCGCGTGCCTCATAGTGCTCACGCACCAAAAGAATATCAGCAGGCTAATAAAAGGTAATGAAGGCCGTGTTCCGATACTAAAGTATCGGGATAGAAAAAAATCCCGCCGCAAAGAAGAATAAGCAGGCCGTAATTTTTATTCCAATTTATGTATTTACAGGATGAAATTATCCAAAAAAAATTTTTTGGTACGCCAATTGTTTAGGCAAGAGAAAATTTATGATATGATGAAAAAAATATTTGTATTGTTGATAAGCTGTAGTTTGTTTTTTGTAGCGTGTACTACTAATTCCATTACAGGAAGAAAGCAGTTGTCGCTGGTGCCGGAATCTGAATTGCAGCAGGAAGCACTCACTCAGTATAAGAGTTTTCTTGATACCAGCAAGGTAATTGCAAATTCTTCCAAAGATGCAGAGATGGTAAAACGTGTAGGAAGCCGTATTGCCGCTGCTATTACGAAATATTACTCTGAGAAGGGATTGTCAAACGAATTATCAGGCTATAAATGGGAATTTAACCTGGTGCAAAATCCTGAAGTGAATGCATGGTGCATGCCAGGCGGAAAAGTTGTAGTATATACTGGATTATTAAAAGTTACGCAAAATGAAACGGCGTTAGCAATTGTGTTAGGGCATGAAATAACCCATGCTGTTGCTCACCATGGTCAGGAAAGAATGAGCGAAGCTTTGGTAGCACAGGGCATTGCTGTTGGAGGAAATGTGTTTACAGCCGGTAACGCACAGGTAAATAATATTTTCAACAGTATTTACGCGCCAACAGCGCAGGTTGGTGTGTTACTTCCGAATTCGCGTAAGCAGGAGTATGAGGCTGATCATTATGGACTGATATTCGCAGCTATGGCGGGATATGACCCCCGCGAAGCAATTCCTTTTTGGGAAAGAATGTCAAAATTAAGTTCGGGAAATCAGCCGCCTGAAATCCTGAGTGATCACCCTTTAGATTCCAAAAGAATCAAAAAACTGGAATCTTATATGCCCGAGGCTTTGAAGTATTATGAGGCAAGTTCTAAAAAATAATTTTCTTTATTTCGGTTGATCAATATTTAATAAAAACATCTGGTAATAGCCAGTTATTCCTGTAATATAGGGAAATTCTGGACTATAAGTAACTTTGCATTTCATTGGCAGTATTTTTATGATTAAAACCGTTTTTTTTCGTAATTTTGCCGCTGTCTAAGATGTGTATCTCCGATTTTTCATTTTTAGTTTTAGAAAAGTTTTGTGCAGATATTACAGGCCTATCTTTTAATCTTAAAATATTGCTCCGCGTATGTCTCAAACATTGTTTGAAAAATTGCAATTAGAGGATGAAAAAAATTTATTAATCCAAGGTCTTCCCTCTACCATTGAGAAACAGTTTTCTAAGCTCTCATTTTCGAAAAATGTGACTCAGCTCTTAAAAATCCGAAAAATTGATTTTGCACTTGTGTTCGCTTTGAATTCGCGCCAGTTGCAGAAAATATTTGCAGAGCTATGTCCGGCGTTACATCCGGAAACTAAATTATGGATTGCTTTTCCCAAACAGGCTTCCAAAATTGTAAGTGATCTTAATCGCCATGGTTCCTGGGATTTTTTGATTGAACAGGGATACGAGACTGGTGATAAAGTGGTGCTTGACTATGTGTGGAGCGCTCAACGCTTCACCAAAGCTCAGATTTGCGAAGAAGTTGAACATAAATCATCTTCATCTAAAGTGGTAAGGATGAAATCCGAATCAAGGAAACTCGCAGAAGCTGAGGGGTTTTAATTATATTCAGTTTGCAATCAATGCTGTAGTAAACAAATAAATTTACTTTTTTTTGTTTCTGGTAAAGGGTGTGTCTTTTACTGAAATTCTTTTACCTATTCGCGTTCTTCTATATTTATCTATTGGAGTTATATTAATAAAAAGCCTGCGATAAAACGCAGGCTTTTAGATGTAAAAATTTTTGAATTTTGGGCTGTTTAAGGTTTCTAATTCTGATATTGGATAAATTCAAACAGGCCTTTTCAAGGATATTTTAGTTATTTATTGGTATTTATTGGATTGATGAATACCGGTTTTTCCAGGGGATATTGGATTGGATATTTTGGAAGATTTACGTGTTAATAAATCGATCAGATTCTGTTACAAAGGTATGATTCACGGATTCCTGCACAAGAGCAGCATTACCTAATTATTTTGATTCTTAAAATACGGAAAAGGATCGTAGATATACGTGCGGATGTGAGTAAAATGTATGTTTTCCTTTTTATTTTTTTCTGCGGGAGGTCAAACATTTTCTATCGCTCAGCCGATGCTAAATGCCCAAAACGGCCACAAAGCGTCATCAGGATAATTTTTTTCCGTAATAAAAACTAATTATTGCCAAAAATTAGAAATCCTTTCTTAATTTGTCATCGCATTGCTATTGCTTTTAAAAACATCGGGCAAAAACTTATTTTCAAAAAACCTGTCTTTGTATTTTGGCATTCAATTATTAGTAGAAACAAAAACTACCATTATATTTTTTTAACTTAAACAGAATGAAGGAACAAAAGGATTTTTTATGGTCTGACGAATGCGAACCGCATAAATTGCGAACCAGGCAACTTATAAACAAGTACCCGGAAATAAGAAAATTGATTGGCAGGAATCCTTATACTTTCCTGGTTATTCTTTTTTGTGTTGTTTTGCAAACCACGCTTGCTTTTTTGCTTAAAGATGCTTCCTGGTGGCTCGTGTTCGGATTAGCTTATTTTGTGGGTGCCTTTGCCGATCATACTTTGTTTGTTTGCGTTCATGAGTGTTCGCACAATCTTGTTTTTAAAAAAAGGAGTCTTAATGTTTTTGCCAGTTTGGTTGCTAACCTCCCGCTTGTTTTTGCCACCTCGGTTTCATTTAAGAAGTATCATTTAAAGCACCACGCTTTCCAGGGAATTGAGGCGCTTGATGCTGATATGCCGGGAAAACGTGAGGCAAATCTTGTTGGAAATTCTACCATTAAAAAGGCATTGTGGTTACTTTTTTATCCGTTAGTGCAGGCAAGCCGTCTTGGACGTATGAACAAAGAAATTAAATTATTTGATAAAGAAATCGCGTTCAACTGGCTCATACAATTGGTTTTTATGACTTTTATTGTTGTTTTTTGCGGATGGAAAGGATTCTTCTTTTTGTTAGTCAGTTTCTTCTTTTCGGTAGGCCTTCATCCTTTAGGCGCCCGGTGGGTTCAGGAACATTTTCTTACGGACGGTTTGCAGGAGACGAAGAGTTACTACGGCCCTTTAAATGTGGTAAATCTTAATGTAGGTCTCCACAATGAACATCACGATTTTCCTTCTGTACCATGGAATCATTTGCCGGCGCTACACAAAATAGCCGGTGAGTATTATGACGGTTTAGCTTCGCACAAATCTTATACAAAGCTCCTGCTAAAATTCCTGTTCGACAGGAATTTATCTGTTTTTTCCCGTATGGCACGCGATAATAAGGGCAAAAGTGTTGAGAAGAAAAAAGTAACGCAGGCACCTGGAATAATTGTATCAGCTCAGGAAAAGGCGTAACATTTCGTAAATACAAATTAGCCTATAGAAGATTAAAACCGGATGAGTAAATATTTTTTTTTACAGTAAACGTACTAATAAGCTAAATTTCTGTTTCACTCCGGTATGCCACTATTATAGAATCTTTAAATTTATATTCTAAGAGATTCAAATTATGTTTCATTTTCCCGCCATTCCTTTAAACAATCCTGCCAATACAGTAAAAACATTTTTAACCACATTTTCATTTTCAACAGGCACATGCAGATAAGTTTGTCCGGTAGCTTCATCTTTTTTGGTGATGGATTGCAACAGGTTTTCTGTTGCTTTTGCATCTGATAATACACTTCCCAATTGTGCAAAGAAGGAGCCGGCAGTTTGCAACAATTGTTGTGCCGGTTCAGCATTAAATGATTCAGGCTGCTTAGATTCTTTTGCAGACTTATTTTGTTTTACATCATCATCTTCATAGGTTGTTGGCGCCTCTTTCTCTTTAGCATCCACAGGTTTTTCCACAGAGGTTGCATCCTCTCTGCCTCTGTCAACATCAGATGTGGTAATGGTTTCGTCTGAAAACAAACTTTCAATGTCTTTCATAAATACATTGAACTTACTGTCGCCGACAAAAATATTTGATTCGCCATTGTCTAAAATTCCTTCCGCTAAAGCTCTTTTAAATTTCAATTTGCCCAACATGCCATGCTCAATAGTATTCCGGGCTACAAAGTTGATGATGTTTACATTTCTTTTTTGTCCCTGGCGGTAGATGCGTGAAATACGTTGTTCCAACACAGCGGGGTTCCATGGCAAATCCATATTGAACAACATGGAGCCAGCCTGTAAGTTAAGACCAACGCCGCCTGCATCGGTTGAGAGAAAAATACGACAGTTATCATCCTTATTAAATCTATCAAATAAATCTTTTCGTTTGTGGCTTGGTACGTTTCCGTTCAAATTTGCATAACCTATCTTTTGTTCGTCCAGCTGATGAGCTATAAGCCTTGTGAATCTTTCCCACTGACTAAAAATCACGATTTTTTCTTCGCCTGCTGCAATCACTTCTTCGAGAATATTAAACAACTCATCCAGCTTTGTTTGATGATTGGTTTCCTGGTCTATGATGTAAGTGCTGTTGCAAACCATTCGCATCATGTTGAGTCCAATCATCAGCCTTTGCCTGTCTTCTTCTTTTAAAAATCCCATCTTTTTCCAACGCATAACAATCTTCATTACCATTTCAGCATAATCATCATGGACTGCTCTTTGTTCATCGGTAATGCTAACAA
>JBDTGD010000198.1:0-2184 GCA_039937595.1 Ginsengibacter sp.
CGGCTTGAGGTGCACGCAAATATTAGTTGAATTAATTTCAGTTGGTAATTAATCCACGACGAATCTTGCTATTGAGGATTTATTACCGTAAACTTTTTTGCTACAAATAAATCGTTTTACAATTTTCAAAAAATAGATACCTTTCGATCCTTGTTTTATTCGCCCCTATCTAATCTTCTATCTAATCTTCCTATCTTATCGTCTCATCTAAACTTCTTTATATGAAAAAATGTGTCGCATCTTTTTGTTTATTTTTTTTCTGTGCAACTGCATTTGCACAAACAGTTAAAAAGGAATATCCAGAAATAAATATTGCTTACAAAAAATTTGTATTGAGCAACGGACTTACGCTTATTGTGCATGAAGATCATAAAGCCCCCATCGCGGCTTTCAATGTGTGGTATCACGTTGGCTCGAAAAATGAACCGCCTGGTAAAAATGGTTTTGCACATTTGTTTGAACATTTGATGTTTAGCGGCAGTGAAAATAACCCTCATAGTTATTTCGAGTTAACTGAATCTGTGGGCGCCACAGATATGAATGGAACTACCGCTAATGATCGCACCAATTATTTTGAAGATGTACCTACGTCTGGCTTGGATAAAATATTATGGGCTGAGAGTGACAGAATGGGTTATTTGTTGAGTACTGTTGATTCATCAAGGCTTGAAACACAGATAGGAGTTGTGGAAAATGAAAAGCGCGAGGGTGAAAACCAGCCTTATTCGATTGCTGAAGAGCTTACCGCTAAAAACACTTTTCCCGAAGGCCATCCTTATTCCTGGACGGTGATTGGTGAAAATAAAGATTTAGATAATGCATCACTTGCTGATGTGAAGCAATGGTTTAAATCTTATTATGGGCCCAACAATGTGACTGTGGTAATTGCAGGCGATGTAAATACAGACTCAGTTTATCAAAAAGTAAAAAAATATTTTGGGGCAATTCCCGCATGTCCACCGATTGCCAGGCAAAGCGCCTGGGTAGCAAAAATGAGCGGCATACATTACCAGGCAGCGCAGGACCGGGTACCTCAGGCACGTTTACAAAAAACCTGGAATACACCTCAATGGGGAACTGCTGATGATGCCTATTTGAATTTATTGAGTGATATTCTTACCAATGGAAAGACCTCCCGGCTCTTTAAAAGACTGGTGTATGATGACCAGTTATCCAATAATGTTTACTCCTATGTTGATGACAGGGAAATTGCAAGCCAGTTTAATATTTTCTGTGATGTAAGGCCGGGATATACTGCGGCTAAAATAGACACGATAATTAATGAAGAGCTTCAGGAAATATTGACACAGGGCCCCACTGTTGCCGAAGTTGAAAGAGCCAAAACAAATTACTTTGCCAACTTCGTAAAAGGCATGGAACGCATTGGTGGCTTTGGTGGTACATCTGATATTCTTGCGCAAAGCGAAACATTTGGCGGCAGTCCTGATTATTATAAAAAAATCCAGGAATGGATTAAAAATGCAACACCTGCAGATATTAAAAAAGCTGGTGACGAGTGGTTGAACGATGGTGAATATGTTTTGGATATAGAGCCCTACGGAGATTATAAAGTTGGTGATTCTATTGCTAATAGAAAGCAACAGCCACCGTTAGGTCCGCCTGCGGTCGTAAAATTTCCTGAAGTAAAATACTTTACATTAAATAACGGATTAAAGGTGGCATTAGTGGAAAGAAATTCTGTTCCTGTTGTAGATATGTCTTTAATGGTTAATGCGGGTTATGCGGCGGACCAGTTTGGTAAACCAGGGCTTTCTAAATTAGCAATGAGAATGATGCAGGAAGGAACAAAAAAAAGATCTGCTTTACAGTTGAGTGATGACTTGGCCGATGCAGGCGCAAGCCTTTCTACTTATTCTAATCTCGATAACTCTTATATAAATCTTAGCGTATTGAAACCAAATTTTGACGAATCGCTAAATTTATTTATAGACGTTTTATGCAATCCTTCTTTTCCTGAGAAGAATTTTGAGCGCGTACAAAATGAACAGTTGCTGGCTATTAAACAGGAGCAATCGCAGCCAGTCGCAATGGGCTTACGCATTTTGCCACGTTTACTGTATGGCAAAGGCCATGCTTATAGTAATTCTTTTACAGGTTCCGGCACTGATGCATCCGTCAAAGCAATTACCCGGGATGATTTAGTAAAATTTCATGATACATGGT
>JBDTGD010000199.1:0-5572 GCA_039937595.1 Ginsengibacter sp.
AGATGATACAAAATTGCTGTTCTAATGTTAATGAATCTTCATAAATAATTTTGAAGAAATCACTTCCCCAGCGGGAATAGAAAAGCATAAAATTCTCGGTCCTTTCCTGTAAACCATTATCAGGAAATAGGGAAGAAAATATTTTGTTTAATTGATTTTTTCGATCCAGGAATTTTCTTTTTTCCGCGCGCAACATTTTCTTTTCAAGGGAAGATAATTTTTTCAAATGTTTAGTCTCTAACGCGGAAGTGTGTTGTTCAAGCGTAGTGTCAATGCCCTTTACAATTTCTTTTACCTGTTGATAAATATTTTCAATTTCTTTTTTTTGCTTACTCAAGTTCAACACAGAACGGGTTTCTTCGCTTACAATTTCATTGAACACCATTTCTTCTCCTTTAAAAAGATCAATAGTATTAAGATTTAATTTCTTTAGCAATTGCAGGTATTTTTTGTCTATTATCAAAAAAGAATTCCTCAGGATTAAAACCGGAAAAGGAACCGAATAATTTTTAAACAAGTCTTTTAACTGGAGCCAGTAAGCTAGTTCACCGCCACCGCCAATCCATGCTACATCAGGTAAAATCATTTCCTGGAATAAGCCGCGTAAAATCACGTTAGGACTGAAACGTTCAGGATGTTCCTTCAATTCTTTTTTTATCTCTTCCTTTGAAAAAATAATATTCGTGTCGTGCACCATAAAACGATCATCAACCCGAACGATCCTGTTGCGAAGGTTATCTTTTAAATAAAATAAATTGATCTCTCGCGGATAAGCCTGGGCCTTATAATTTTTGGATAATTTTTCTGAAGTTTCATTTACAATTTCAGAAGAAGTGTGGTTAAAAATATCATCCTCAAAAACAGAAATCATTTCATTTTTAAAAGCAGGATTATCAGGTAGCAGAATTAATAATCCGAAGGCTTTAAACAAGTAGTGAACGAACAAAAAAGTCGCATTTTCAATCGTTGTATTTTTTGTATAACATTTTTGCAATAATTCTATTAAGGTATTTCCATACTTTTCAACAGATAATCTGCCATTGATTTTTTCTATTAATTTTATGAGATTATCATCTACTTTCATTCTTCCCACGGCGCCGGTTTGCGACGTTTCCCATTTATATTTTTCCCCGTCAATTACAATATGATTGAGCTCGTCTAAATCTGCATCTTCACTTCCAACAAAAAAAACGGGAACAAATTTATATTCCGGCAATTCCTTTTTTAAAGTATCTGCGAGTTTTATGATATGCAATATTTTATAGATAAAATAAAGATGGCCCGTAAAGATATTGGGCTGGTGCGCAGTGCAGATAGTAAAAGTGTTTTCGCTTAACAGATCATTAATATTGGAATGTATGGCATCACAATCTTTCAAATCTTTATATTGATGCGTAAACTCATCTACTAATAGCCTACGATTGGTACTGTATTTTTTTCTTTGAGCAATCGCCGATTTCATTCCTTCCAGGCTCACACGATGTTCATAATAGTCTTTTAAAGCGGGAGCTTCATCAATATAATCAAATACAATTTTCGTAAATTTTCCGGTATCGGAATAGGGAATATATTGAGATTGAAATTTTGTATCCAAAGCCACAGGTTTTTTGCAAATATAAAAGTAAAAAGGAAAGCGATTTAAGGTAAATGGGTATTGTCTTCAATCCTGGTATTATGATATGATTACAATTCACGCTTTCTCATCCATAAAAAGTAAACTGTAGAGTAAACCAACTTTTATCCCTAATTCCTGTTTTTTACTCATTCTATAATTAGTTAATATTTAAACGCCCTAATCAGCTCCGTTTTTAAATGAATTATCTTTGCATTTTAATTAAAATATATGTTGGATAAAATACAAGACGCCATTGAAGAAATCAAAAATGGGAAATTAGTAATAGTGGTAGATGATGAAGATCGTGAGAATGAAGGTGATTTTATTACTTCGGCGAAAAATGTAACTCCGGAGATCATTAATTTTATGAGCAAATACGGGCGGGGATTGATCTGTATGCCTCTTTCTGAAAAGAGATGTGATGAACTTAAGCTTGAGCTGATGGTGGATAAAAACACCGCTCTCCATGCTACTCCGTTTACAGTAAGCGTTGATCTTTTAGGCCATGGATGTACCACAGGTATTTCTGCACATGACCGGGCAAGAACAGTCCAGGCGATTATTGATCCTAAAACAAAACCTGAGGATTTGGCAAGACCGGGGCATGTATTCCCGCTTCGTGCAATGAATGGCGGCATTTTAAGGAGAACCGGCCATACAGAAGCAACTATTGACCTGTCAAAGCTTGCGGGCCACGGCGAAGCTGGCGTGCTGGTGGAGATAATGAATGAAGATGGAACCATGGCGCGTCTTCCGCAGCTTCGTGAAATAGCTGATCGGCACCATCTTAAACTGGTTTCTATAAAAGATCTGATTGCATACAGGTTGGAAAAAGAAACCCTGATAAAAGAAGAAGTACGGGTGAAAATGCCTACCAAATATGGAGATTTTGAATTGATTGCTTTTACCCAATTAAACACAGGTGAAGTGCACATGGCGCTCAAAAAAGGCGAATGGGAAAAAGATGAGCCTGTTCTGGTAAGAGTGCATTCCAGTTGTATGACAGGTGATATTCTTGGTTCGCTTAGATGCGATTGTGGTGACCAGTTGCACAATGCCATGAAGATGGTACAGGCAGCAGGAAAAGGTTTGGTATTATATATGAACCAGGAAGGGCGTGGCATAGGACTTCTCAATAAACTAAAAGCTTACCAGCTTCAGGAGCAGGGATATGATACTGTCGAAGCGAATATAAAATTGGGTTTTTCGATGGATGAAAGAGATTACGGAGTAGGGGCGCAGATATTGAGAAAACTAAATATTTCCAAATTAAAACTCATTAGTAATAATCCAAAAAAACGTGCCGGCCTCTTGGGCTATGGCCTTGAGATAGTAGAAACTGTTCCTATTGAAATAATCCCTAACCAGTACAATGAAAAATATCTTGAAACCAAAAGAGATAAAATGGGGCATAAGATTTTAGCCAAATAATTAGCTGATCAGCTATTCAGCAATCAGCCAATTAACTAAGGCGTTTTTTCTTACTTTTGGTAAATTATTTCTTCAATCATTTTAATTTTTAAATTATTTGTATGAGCACGATAGATCTAATAATGCCTAAGTTGGGGGAAAGCATTATGGAAGCCACCATTCTCAAATGGCATAAAAAGCCAGGAGACAAGGTGGAGATGGACGAAACTGTGCTCGATATTGCCACCGACAAAGTGGATAGCGAAGTCCCGTCTACAGCCGAAGGTACCATTGCAGAAATTTTATTTAACGAAAATGATGTAGTTCCCATCGGGAAGGTAATCGCCAGGATTAAAACCGATGGAGATATTTCTGAAACTTCTTCTGAGGAACAAAAAGCTTCTGAACCTGAGCATGAAGATGCAGATATAGTAGAAGAAGTTCCTTATCAACCTGAAGAGAAGAAAGCCGTGAATAATGGCGGTTCAGGAATACGCTTTTATTCGCCTTTAGTTTTGAATATTGCGTCCAGTGAAGGGATATCAATGAGTGAGCTGGAAACTATGGAAGGCACGGGTCAGGACGGGAGAGTCAGCAAAAAAGACATCATGGCGTACCTGGCAAACAGAAAAAATGCACCGCAACAAAAAACACAACAATCATCGCAACCTTCTCATACGCATGAGGTTCCTGCAACAACATCCAGGCAGCAATACGCGCCCACAGTTGTTACCGGAAATGTAGAAATTATAGAAATGGATCGCATGCGCAAGATGATAGCTCAGCATATGATTGACAGCCAGAATACCAGCGCTCATGTGACGAGTTTTGCAGAATGCGATGTTACCAATATGGTTTTATGGCGCGAAAAAGTGAAGAAGGACTTCGAAAAAAGGGAGGGAGAAAAAATTACGTTTACACCTTTGTTTGTGGAAGCGCTGGTGAAATGCATTAAAAAATACCCGCTCATCAACAGCAGCGTGAATGGTGATAAGATCGTTATAAAAAAGGATATAAATATCGGTATGGCCACGGCGACGCCTAATGGAAATTTAATAGTTCCGGTAATTAAAAATGCCGATCAATTAAATTTAACTGGCCTTACCAGGCAAGTAAATGGCCTGGCAAATGCTGCGAGAAATAATCAATTAAAACCTGATGATACTTCAAACGGAACCTTTACGCTCACTAACGTAGGCACATTTGGCAGTATCATGGGCACACCACTCATTAACCAGCCGCAAGTAGCCATCCTTGCAGTGGGAGCTATTAAAAAAAGACCCGTAGTTATAGAAACTGAACAGGGAGATAGTATTGCAATCAGGCACATGATGTACCTTTCTCTAAGCTATGATCATCGGATAATAGATGGCGCTTTTGGCTCAACTTTTCTAAATGCGGTTGCGAGGGAACTGGAGAATTTTGACCCGAAGAAAAGTTATTAGAACGGACACATTGATTGCTAACCTACAGTAAACGGACAAAAAAATGTAATTGTTATTTTATATTTTTATGGCTGTAAGTAAGTTGATATTTTCAAATTTGGTTTGCATCAATATATTCTAAAAAAATTAAGCATTTATTTATGAAGTATTTTATTTTGTTAGGCTGCATGGCAATGACAGGTTTACTAACATCCTGCAATCAGAGTTCAGATAAAGTAGCGACCAAAAATGGTTTAAAAATACCTGATCATGTAATAATCGTCATAGAAGAAAACCATGGTTATGATCAAATAATAGGATCGGCTGCGGCACCTTATATTAATAGCTTAGCCGATGAAAGCGCTGTCTTCACCGACTCTCATGGAGTAACGCATCCCAGCCAGCCTAACTATTTAGCGATTTATTCAGGAACTATGATGGGCATCCCTGGTGATCAATGCCTGAAGGATACCACAACACCTTTTACCACACCCAACCTGGGCGCCGCATTAATAAAAAATGGATATACTTTTAAAGGTTTTGCGCAAAGCATGCCTTCGCCAGGTTATCTTGATTGTAATTATTTAAAAAGTGATCTGACGGGCGGAACGGTATATGGAAGAAAACATTGCCCGTGGATAAACTGGCAGGGAGATAAAACCAATAATATTCCCGATTCTTTGAGTCAGCCCATGACAGCATTTCCAAAAGATTTTAATCAATTGCCTGCGGTAGCCTTTGCTATTCCGGATATGGATCATGACATGCATAATATTGGAACACCCGGAGATTCGGCCGCTATAATCAGGGGAGATAAATGGTTGAAGGAAAACCTGGGAGATTATGTTGAATGGGCCAAAACACATAACAGTTTATTGATTCTTACTTATGATGAAGATCAGTTTACCACCAATAATCATATCCTCACTATTTTTGCAGGGGAAAATATCAAACCTGGTAAATATGCTGAAAAAATAAATCATTACAGCGTACTCAATACCCTTCAGGCCATGTATGGTTTGAATGTTACCGATACTACAAATGCCATTGTAATCAGGGATGTATGGAAAAAATAATCCAGCATCCGCCTCTTGTTGTCAAACTTGTAAATGTAATTAAAGCC
>JBDTGD010000200.1:0-5617 GCA_039937595.1 Ginsengibacter sp.
GATCGTTCAAGGTTCTTTCTGTTAACGTAGCTCCAGGAGCAATTGTATTTACATTTATTTTGTATTTTGAAACTTCTATCACGAGGTTTTTAGCAAGCATTTCCAGCGCGGCTTTGGTCATGCCATACACCGCAAGGTCTTTGTGGGCCTGGTGCCCCGTAACGGAAGACGTAAACAACAAGGAACCTCCCTTAGCTTGCTTTTTCATTTGATTGGAAGCGGCCTGGGCCAGGAAAAAAGTACCGCCAAGATTCACTTGCAACACCCTCGAAAATGACTCAGGAGAATAGTTAAAAAAATCTCCGAAAAGCGTAATACCTGCATTGGCAATTACAATATCGATCTTCTCGAATCTTGCTACAACATTATCTACCATTCGTTGAATAAATATTACGTCTCCGGCATCGCCCGGGAAAGGAATGCATTTATTGACTATACCTTCATTGATAGAATACGCCGCTTGCTTAGTAAGATTTTCATCTATATCATTCAAGACAACCTGCGCTCCTTCCAGTGCAAGCCGGCGGCTAATTTCAAAACCAATTCCCTGGCCTGCTCCGGTTACTATCGCTACTTTACCTTTAAAATTCATATTCTTTTTTCGTTTTATTAATAGTGATGTGTTTGATTGTACCAACAACACGCAGTTCACAAAGAGATTTTTTTGATGGCTTTAGTGACTTTGTGGGAAGACAAAAATTATCCCACCACTTTTCCCGATTTTTTTCGGGGAGACACCAGGTTTACAAAGGTTTTTTCTTTGTGTCCTTTGTGCCTCTGGGAGAAAAATACATTAATGCGAATCTTTTAATACAATACTTCCAGAGATTCCTCTCAAGAAGTCCAGGTCTGTTCCCAAATGAGCTTGTTGCACATGGCTAATATACATACTAACATAGCCTCTTTTTGTTGCCGGAGGCAAAGGGATAAATTGCTCTTTTCTTTGTTGTAGTTCTTCATCGCTCAACGCTACATTCAGGCTTCGGTTTGCTACGTCCAGGGTGATCAAATCTCCTGTTTGAATAACTGCAAAATTGCCACCCAGCGCTGCTTCGGGAGAAACGTGCAGTATAACAGTGCCAAACCCGGTACCGCTCATTCTGCCATCAGAAATACGAACCATATCTGTAATTCCTTTCTCTAACAGCTTTTTGGGCAAGCCCATATTGCCTACTTCCGGCATACCGGGATAACCTTTCGGGCCAACGTTTTTTAAAACAAGAATGCTATTTTCGTCTACATCGAGATTATCTTCATCTATCCTGTTTTTATAATCATCTATGTCTTCAAATACGATTGCTTTCCCTGTGTGCTGCATCAAATGGGTGCTTGCCGCAGAGGGTTTCATCACCGCGCCGTCTTCGCAAATATTTCCTTTTAATACGACCAGCCCTCCTTCTTCCCTGAATGGTTTTTGCATTGATGCAATTACATCTGTCTCAAAAATTTTTGCATCGCTGTAATTTTCACGGATCGTTTTTCCATTGGCAGTAATACAGTCAGTATGAAGAATAGCGTCAAGTTCTTTCATTACCGGCTGCAATCCTCCCGCGTAAAACAGATCTTCCATAAAATATTTTCCTGAAGGCTGAAGGTTTACAATCAATGGGATATTAGCGGATAAAATATCGAAGTCGCTCAAATCAAGCGGCACGCCTATCCTTCCGGCAATAGCCAATAAATGGATCACAAAATTAGTAGAGCCACCTATGGCCGCATTCACTTTTATGGCATTTTCAAATGCGTCTCGTGTAAGGATATCCGTTAATTTTAGATTTTGTTTTACCATCTCCACGATACGTAACCCGGATAGCTGCGCCAGCGTTTTGCGTCTTGAATCAGAAGCCGGAATGGCGGCATTGCCCGGAAGGGAAAGCCCCAATGATTCCACCATGCAGGCCATTGAAGAAGCAGTACCCATTACCGCGCAGTGGCCACGGCTGCGGCACATAGCGGATTCGATGGAACGCAATTCGTCTTCTGTTATTTTATTTTCTCTTAAATCGTCATGGTATCTCCATATGTCACTTGTTCCTATACTTTTACCTTCATGCCTTCCTGTGAGCATAGGACCTCCCGAAACTACGATGGTTGGAATGTTGACGCTGCAAGCTCCCATAACAAGAGAGGGTGTTGTTTTATCACAACCGCACAGCAATACTACGCCATCAAGCGGGTTGGCCCTGATGGACTCTTCCACATCCATACTTGCCAGGTTGCGGTACAACATTGCCGTGGGCTTTATGAGTGTTTCACCCAAAGACATCACCGGAAACTCAACAGGGAAACCGCCTGCTTCCAATATTCCTCTTTTTACTGATTCTGCCAGTTCCCTGAAATGGGCGTTGCACGGTGTTAATTCGCTCCACGTATTGCAAATGCCAATCACCGGCTTTCCGTTAAATTCATAATCCGGTATGCCCTGGTTTTTCATCCAGGCACGATAGATAAATCCAATTTTGCCTTTACGTCCAAACCAATCGCTGCTCCGTAGGCTTTGCTTATTATTTTCATCCATAAAAGTTCTGTTTTACGTTAAAAATATTTTTTTCAAGTTAAAGGCATTTTTTTATCTAAAAAATATTTTTTAAAAAATCCTATGGTCTTACCTGTGCCTGCTCTTTCTTGATTATTAAAGATTGAGTATTGAATATTGAAGATTGACCATTGAATATTTATAGAATAAAGCGTTTAAGTCGTGAGTGCTTATAATCTCTTGAATGCAATTCAATTGCAGTTCTGATTCTTTTCTTTTTTGCTTGAACAAAAAAGAAACAAAAAATTCAAGGACAACCCGATCGCTCCGCACGTTTGTCCGGCCATCCCACCGCTGCGCCGCAATGACTCTAATAAATCTTCGGTCATTTCAATTATTTAGGGTCTTAATGGTTCCTCAATAAAAATGCATGACACCTTACAATTTGTCATAAGTCGGAAACGAAAAGATAGTTTTAGTTCCGCCCAACTGATGCTCTTTGGACGGATTAGCCTGTAGTTCAGATCATAACGACCAAAGCGCTTTATTCTATATTTATTAATTGGTTAATTAAAAATCTCCTGAATTTCTTTGTTTACTGACCGGTATTTTCTTCCCTTCAGTATTGAATATTGGTTGTTGAATACTGGTTATTTCTTAGTTGATTTTCTTTCTTCTATCAGACAATTCCTCATGAAGACAAAACATTTTTTTGAAAATTGCCGTGCTAAGTTTAACTTAAACACCAATCAATTTCAATAAAAAAAATCTATGGGTCACTTACCAGGATTAATAGAAGACCTCGCACTGATACTTATTGCGGCAGCAATTACCACGCTTATATTCCGGCGGCTGAAGCAACCATTGGTATTGGGCTACATCATCGCAGGTTTTTTGATTAGTCCGCATTTATCTCTTACTCCTACGGTTGCGGATAGCCAAAATATAGAAACTCTAGCAGAGATGGGCGTTATCTTTTTGTTGTTTAGCCTGGGACTTGAGTTTAGTTTCAAAAAGCTAATACGCGTTGGTGGTTCTGCTTCTATTACGGCTTTGGTTGAAATTATTTTTATAATGATCGCTGGATTCTATCTTGGCAGGTGGATGGGTTGGGGGCAAATGGACAGTCTCTTTCTCGGTGGTATGCTCGCCAGTTCTTCTACCATGATTACGATAAAGGCTTTTGAAGAATTGAAAATTAAAACCCAACAATATGTGCGGGTGGTTTTTGGTGTGCTTGTGGTGCAGGATATCGTAGTGGTATTATTGATGGTATTGCTTTCCACGGTAGCTGTCTCGAGACAGTTCCAGGGCGCTGAAATGGTTTTTACCGTGGCCAAACTCCTCTTTTTTTTAATCCTTTGGTTCATTACCGGTATTTTTTTATTACCAAGTCTCCTGCGATGGGCAAAAAAACTATTGGATGAAGAAACGTTGTTGATCCTTTCGCTCGGCTTGTGTCTCGGTATGGTAGTGGTCGCTACCCAGGTGGGTTTTTCGGCAGAATTGGGGGCTTTTATTATGGGTTCTATATTGGCCGAAACTACCAAAGCGGAAAAAATCGAACGTTTATTAAAACCCGTGAAGGATTTGTTTGGTGCTATATTTTTTGTATCAATAGGCATGTTGATAGATCCGCAAGCCATTGTTGCCTACCGGTGGCCGGTGCTGTGGGTTACGTTGCTCACCCTTTTTGGCAAATTATTTAGTACCGTATTGGGTGCATTGCTTTCAGGGCAGCCGTTAAAACAATCTATACAAGTAGGCATGAGCATGGCGCAGGTGGGTGAGTTTACTTTTATCGTTGCTACACTGGGCCTCACGCTGGGAGTTACCAGTAATTTTTTATTCCCTGTGGCAGTAGGCGCTTCGGCTATTACTACTTTCACCACGCCTTATATGATAAAATTTTCAGAGCCGTTTTATCAATTTGTATCGAAAAGAATGCCCGCAAGCTGGCTGCGAAGATTGCACAATTATTCGTCAAGCACTCAAAACATTCAAGCAGAAAACAGGTGGAAAACTGTTATGATGTCTTATCTCAAAATTATCGTTACCAACGGCATTATTTTGCTGGCGCTGATGTTGTTTACCATTAAATTCTTCATTCCTTTTTTGAACAGCAATATTGATAATAATTTGTTACGAAGTGTGATCGCACTTGTCGTGACGCTTGGTATAGCCTCTCCGTTTTTGTGGGCGTTGATGGCCAGAAAGCCTGATAATACTGCTTATAAAGAGCTCTGGCTTCAAAAAAAATACAGCCGCGGCCCATTGCTGATACTCGAAATTTCGAGGGTGGTTGCGGGAATCTTACTAATCGGCTTTTGGGTGGATAGATTGTTTACCACTACCATTGCCATACTGGTGGCGGTTCCTCTTATCATTATAGTTTTAACCTTATTTTCTAATAAAATACAGCGCTTTTATCATCGGCTCGAAGGAAGATTCTTAACGAATTTAAACGCAAGACAATTAGAAGCGAAACAAAAATTGCGGGATGAAGAGAATTACAAAAATCGTTTAAGGCCTAAGTCGGATCTCTCTCCCTGGGATGCGCACATGATAGGGCTTGAAGTAAATCCTCACGCAGAGTATATTGGTAAAACACTTGAGGAGCTCGCCTGGCGCGAAAAATATGGAATCAACATTGCTTATATAAAACGAGGTGAAAACTTAATATACGCGCCCAACCGATACACCAGGCTGCTTCCGTTTGACGATGTCGGCATTATTGCTACTGACGATCAGATGCAAAAGTTTAAGCCCATATTTGAGGAAGCCGACAGCCTGGAAATAAATGAAAAAAGGACTGAAGATATTATTTTGCAAAAAATGGTAGTAGACGAAAACAACAGGCTGAAAGGCCTCACCATACGGGGTTCCGGCATCAGAGAACGTACCAATGGCCTGGTGGTAGGCATTGAAAGAAATGATGATCGTATATTAAATCCTGGTTCAGATACAACATTTGAATGGGGTGATATCATCTGGATAGTGGGAGAAAGAGAAAAAATAAAACAATTGAATGGCGTAGGCGAAACGAATCGATCCGTTACATCTTAAATAGACTTGTTTTCGTTAAACTCGCCAGAGCTACCCAAATAAACAGTAAACGAATAAATATCGAGGATTTTTATT
>JBDTGD010000201.1:0-6500 GCA_039937595.1 Ginsengibacter sp.
ACGACCTTGGCGGATGCCTTGTTTCTATTGTGGTTGGATTTATTGGCGCCTACATTGGATTGTGGGTTGCCGGAAAAATGAGATTACCTGTTTTTTTTACAATAAGTATTGACGGAAAACCTTTTCCCATTATTTGGGCAATAATAGGTGCGGCAATATTTACCTTTATTGTTGCATTATTGCGACGGATTGTTTCAGGAAAATAGCCCTTTTATCAAAACCGGTCAAATGAAATTTTACAGTAAATCAACTTTTATTCAGGATTCCCATTCAATGAAATAAGAGTTGCAGCATGAAACGGTAGTTTTACGGTAAACAAGTTTTTATTTAAAATTCCTGTTTTATTAAAAAGTAGGCAGCTAAGCCATCAATAAAAAAATAACCAGTTTTTTATGCAAATCAATTTTTTCATTTTTCCAGGCTTTTATTTTTTTTGTTTTAAGAAATTCATTGGGTGAAGTAATTTCTGATGCAATGCATAATTGCGTTTCGGGTCGGCAATGTTCCAAAATGGTTTCCAGCAATTTATTATTGCGATAAGGAGTTTCAATAAATACCTGGGTACATTGTTTCCTGGATGATTCTTCTTCCAATTGCTTTATTTTTTTTATTCTCTCCAAATTATCGATGGGCAAATAACCGTGGAAACTGAAATGTTGTCCGTTGAATCCACTGGCCATCAATGCCAGTAAAATAGAACTGGGGCCAACAAGCGGTTTAATTTCCGCGTTTATTTTTTGCGCTTCATGAACCAGTACCTGGCCGGGATCAGCTATTCCAGGGCATCCGGCCTCACTAATAATAGCAATGTTTTTCCCTTCTTTTATCTTTTGTGTAAAAATTCCCAGCACTTCCTTCTCAGCTTTATGAATTGTATGCCATTCAAAATTATCAATCACTATTTCACTGTCCATTGCTTTTAAAAAGCGGCGCGTAGTTCTCTCATTCTCTGCAAAAATGACCTGGCAATTTTTTACGGCGGCAATTACATAGTCCGGAATCGTCTCTATTGCATTGTCCGACAAAAAAGATGGTACGAGATAAATCATTGATTGATTTTTTGAGCGTTGAGATGCTATCAAACAAATATAATTTACTTTGCTGTTACTATTTTAAAAGAAGTTTTTATACAGTGAATCATGAAAAAAGTGCCTTTATCATTTTATGATCGTCAAGATGTAATACAAATCGCCCGGGAATTATTAGGAAAAATAATCGTTACCAATTTCGAAGGACAAACTACTTCCGCGAGCATTGTGGAAACCGAAGCCTACATTGGTTTTACCGACAGGGCTTCTCACTCTTATAGGCATAGGCGCACTCCGTGCAATGAGCACATGTATTCAGCGCCGGGCACATCGTATGTGTATATCTGTTACGGTATCCATCGAATGTTTAATATTGTCACCAATAAAAAGGAAATTCCCGATGCGGTTTTAATAAGAGGTGTAGAACCCCTGGAAGGAATAGCTTTTATGGCGAAAAGAACCGGCAAAAAAATAACGGATAAAACCCTCACACGCGGACCCGGCAATGTAGGCAAGGCGTTTGGGATTGATACTCATCATTCAGGTCTGTTTCTTCTTGATAAAGCAATTTTTTTATTGGATGATGAAAAAATAATAGCTGCTGAAAAAATCGGGATTAGCAAAAGAATTGGTGTTGAAAGCGCTGGTGCTGATAGCTTACTACCATATCGTTTTTATATTAAAGGGAATCAATACGTGAGTGGGAAAAGAAATTGACCATAAAACAATTATAATTTAAGCCTATTTTTCATAATAGCCCTTCAGGGAATAAATGAAAATTTTATTGCCCTCAATTTCATAAATAATACGATCTGCTTTGGTTACCCTTCTTTACCATTTACCAGAATGATGATATTTTAATCCTTCTGGCTTTCCAATCCCTTCATAGGGCGTTTCTTCTATACTTTTCAAAAGCGAAGAAATTTTATTTTGAATCGATTTATTACCGGATTTCTTCCAGTATTTTAAATCTTTCAAAGCTTGTTGCAGATAAATTACTTCCACAAATCTTCGGTTTTTATTGCTTTATAACGTCCGGCTTTTTTATCTTCAGCTCCCCTTTTCATCTTTGCTTCAAAATCCGGATTGTAGAGATTCTTTTCTTCTTTTGATTTTTCAAAGAGTATTTTCATTACTTTCAGAATATACTTTATTGCATTTAATTGTTCTTCATCCTTCGGATGTATAGTTATCGGCTCCATAGTTTACTTTTCACGAAGTTAAGCCGATTTCCGGCTTTGATTTAGTATTATTCCCTTATGTAAATAAAAATAAAAATTCTACCTTTTTGTTCGTTTACTGTTTGCTTTTATGTTTACAAAAATAAATCCATATAAAGTTTTCCACCCGGTGTCACTGCATATTTTTCAAGATCTGTAATTCCTTCATTTGCCAGTACTTCTTCATCTATAAAAGTATTACCGGTGCATTCTGAAGAAGGCTTTTGCAAAATACAAAACGCGGCGTCAGCAATGATTTCAGGAGTGCGACTCATATTAACCAACGCCTCACCTCCCAATAAATTTCTCACAGCGGCCGTAGCTATTGTGGTGCGTGGCCATAATGAATTAGCAGCCACTTTGTATTTCTTTAATTCACCCGACAATCCTAAAGCGATCATGGTCATATTATATTTGCTCATGGTGTAGGCAGTATGGTTGGCAAGCCATTTTATTTCAAGATTAATCGGCGGCGAAAGATTCAGAATATGAGGATTGCTTCCTTTTATTAGATAAGGAATGCACTCTTTACTTACAAAAAAAGTTCCTTTTACATTAATATCGTTCATTAACGCGAATGCCTTTGACTCTGTTTTTTCTATTGGAGATAAAGAAATGGCCGAAGCATTATTAATAAGAATATCTATGCCGCCAAAAGTATTTACCGCCTTTTCCACGGCGCTCTTTATCTGCTCTTCAAAACGAATATCACATTGTACAGGTAAGGCCTTTCCACCTGCATCTGTTATTTCTTTTGCTGCGCTAAAAATAGTGCCGCCCAGCTTGGGATTTTCCACCGTTGATTTTGCCGCAATCACAATATTAGCGCCTTCTGCGGCCAGTCGTAATGCTATCGCTTTTCCAATTCCACGCGACGCGCCTGTAATAAATACGTTCTTGTTTTTGAAACTCATAGATGCAAATTTGTTTTAAATGTAAACGAAATTACGTTCAAAGTTGCAACAAAAATTAAATCCAAATTGGGCAACGCTTTGAACAGAGAAATTAAATTAATTCATATCCGTTATATCTTGATTTAATGATCCCATTCATAGTAAAGATGATTAAATTCGTTGATCAGATTACCTGTTTAAAAAATTAAGAGCTTATGAAAGAGCGTTTTTATTCCCTTGACGTTTTCCGGGGCGCTACAGTATGCCTGATGATAATGGTAAATAATCCCGGAAGTTGGGAACATATTTACGCTCCCTTAGATCATTCTCCCTGGCATGGTGTTACGCCTACCGATCTCGTTTTCCCGTTTTTTCTTTTTGCTGTAGGTAACGCACTTGCTTTTGTAATGCCGCGCTTACAGACGGGTGGACCTTCAGCCTTCTGGAAAAAAGTAATCAAAAGGACACTGCTCATTTTTTTAATCGGACTTTTTTTGAACTGGATGCCTTTCGTTAAATGGGATAATGGTAACCTGGTTTTTAAACCCTGGCAATATTTTGATGCTAATGGTTATCCGCAAGGCGTAAGAATCATGGGCGTATTGCAACGAATTGCTTTGGCCTATTTTTTTGGTTCTGTAATTATCTATTATTTAAAAATCCGTGGAGCCTTTGTATTTTCCTGCATCCTGCTTTTAGGGTATTGGTTTCTATGTATTGCCGGTAATCCTTCAGATCCTTTTAGCTTGTATGGCTGGTTCGGAACTCACATTGATACTTCTATTTTGGGCGAAGGGCATATGTATCATGGCGAATGGCGCGATGGACATCCGGTTGTATTTGACCCCGAAGGATTGATGAGCACATTTGGCGCTATTGTGCAGGTAATCTTTGGCTATTTTGTGGGTGATTATATTATTAAAAAAGGGAAGACACCGGAAATGGTAAACGGTTTATTTGTAGCCGGCGCAGTTTTTCTTTTTGCAGGATACGCATGGGATATGGTTTTTCCAATCAACAAAAAAATATGGACGAGTTCTTACGTAGTTTATACCACCGGGCTTGCTATGGTCATTATTGCAGTAATGATCTATCTTATCGAATTAAAAAAACACAAAGGATGGTTGAGTAAATTTTTTGATGTATTTGGAAAAAATCCTCTTTTTATATTTGTGTTAAGCGGATTCTTACCGCGGATACTCGCTTTGATAAGGATTCCGTCTTCAACAGATGCAACCGGAAATCAACTTTACCTGGCTCCGTCCGGTTGGTTTTATGAACATATTTGTAAACCGGTTTTTCCAAATAACCTTAATAATGGTTCTTTGTTGTATGCGTTGTGTATGATAACTTTTTATTGGTTAATTGTATATTGGATGGATAAGAAGAAAATTTACATTAAGGTGTAGCATCGATATACAGTACCAAAACTTTGAAAAAATTGGTACTTTGGAATGTTATGTAAAAAAACATCTTCCTGACTTTGTTAATCAGTTAATTGAAAAAATTGGATCACTTTAAAACAAAAAAATGGCAAAGAATAAAATTCTTACTGTTGAGAAATTAGACATAGTTCTATATTCTGTAAATGATGAAGATTATATTTCTTTAACTGATATGGCAAGGTACCGTGACGCTGACAGAACCAATTACATTATACAAAACTGGCTACGCACACGAAGCGCTATTGAGTTCTGCGGATTATGGGAACAATTAAATAATCCAACTTTTAAAGGCATCGAATTCGATGCCTTTAAAAACGAAGCCGGAGCAAATAGCTTTTCTCTAACACCTCAAAAATGGATCGAAACTACGAATGCCATCGGTATTATTTCTAAATCCGGCCGGTACGGTGGAACATTTGCTCACCGTGATATCGCTTTTGAATTTGCTTCCTGGATTAGTGCTGAATTTAAACTGTATTTGATTACAGAATTCCAAAGACTTAAAAAAGATGAAAACAATCGTTTAAAACTTGACTGGAATTTACAACGTACTTTGGCTAAAGTAAATTATAGGATACATACCGATGCGATTAAAGAAAATCTGGTTCCAAAAGAACTGAGCAAACAGCAAGTGAACTTTGTTTATGCTAATGAAGCCGACTTATTAAATGTTGCCTTATTTGGAAGAACTGCCAAACAGTGGCGGGAGCAAAATCCAAATACCGAAGGAAATGTAAGAGATACAGCAACACTCGAACAACTGGTAGTACTGTCCAATCTTGAAAGCATTAATGCCGTACTCATTCACCAGGGGCATAACCAATCTGAAAGACTTTTACAATTAAACAAAATTGCAATTACCCAAATGAAATCTCTGATGAATAGCAGCCAATTAAAGAAGCTGAAATAACATGCCCAAAATAACATCCATACAGCACAACACCGACAAGCATGTATATGACAAAAATAGCGGTAAGAATTATAAGTCAGTTTAGGGAGAAGCGTACCAAAGTGACTCCCAAAAGTCTTTTACTTTAATTGTTTACAGTAAATCAACAATTATCACATATTTTGATTTTATCAAATCTTTTCCAATAATAAAATCTTGTAAGAAGTTTTATACAAAGCAGACTGGCCCGCTTCAAGCGTGATAACTCCCATTCCATTATTAAACGCATCAGGTGTGCCACTTAGGTTTTCAATAGCTATGCTTTTTCTGTGTGGTGGCGTGTAAATTTGCAGGTACGGGTAAGATTCATCCGGTGATAATTGTACTTCGATATTTTTTTCTGTATTTCTTAAAACACACAGCGGCTGGCACTCCTGCGTATCCAATGTGAAACAATTATCCAGAAAAGTATCACCGATTTTTTCTAATGTAGAAAATTTAGTGTAATCAACAACCTTTCCGGTAGGGACCAACTCGTCGTTAAATTCAACCATATTTTTTGATTGGAATTCTAATTGCAATTCATCAATAGAATCTCCTAAAGTAAAATAAGGATGCCATCCATCCTGCATGGGTATGAGGCCTTTGTCTTGATTGATACATTCCGTAGTAACGGTCAGTTTATTCTCCGCTTCCAGTTGCCAGGTTACGATGCAATCATAGCTAAAAGGATAGCCTGGATCTTCTGATCTGTATTCATATTTCATCGTTATCGAAGCGTCTGACTCATTGGCATTTTGAGAAATAACAGTATATGATCTATCGTACAAAAGCCCATGCAAAGCGTGTTTGCCGGGGACGTATTTTTTTACAGTGTATTCATTTTCTCCAAAAGTATATGTTGCATTATTAAGCCTGCAAACAAAAGGAGAAAGTTTGCAACCTCTAAAACCTTTTTCTTCTAAATGGTTTTTAAATTCTTCGTAAGAAGCATAGCTCTCAATGACATTTACAGGTTGACCATC
>JBDTGD010000202.1:0-4989 GCA_039937595.1 Ginsengibacter sp.
TGGTATCAATATTGATCCCTTTTTCAAAACGGACAGCGGCATCAGTTCTTAAATTATGCAAAAGCATGGATTTTCTGATAGAAGCAGGATTAAAAACAGCGCTTTCTAAAAATAGATTCTCTGTTGCGGATGAAACACCACTGTCGACACCTCCAAACACTCCTGCAATACACATTGGTTCATCATTGCCGTTACAAATCATAATGTCGTTACTCCTTAGTTTGCGCTCTTTTGCGTCCAGAGTTGTGAAAGGTGTTCCCTCCGCAAGTGTCTCCACTATAATTTTATGGTCTTTTATTTTATCAGCGTCAAAAGCGTGAAGCGGTTGCCCGGTCTCATGCAAAACAAAATTGGTAATATCTACGATATTATTTATCGGACGATGACCTATGCTTTTTAATTTATTTTGTAGCCAAACAGGAGATTCTTCCACCTTAATACCCGAGATACTAATACCGGCGTAGCGCTCGCAATCAACATTATTTTTTACCTCAACTTTTATCGGTTGGGACTTTTTATCAGGTTTAAAATTATTTTTAAATGGTGAAATAGGTTTTATTTTAATATTAAAATGATGCGAAATATAGGCGCATATATCTTTAGCAATACCAAGATGGCTCATGGCATCCATTCTATTGGGTGTTAATCCGATCTCAAATATCCAATCGCTGTAGATATTATAGTATTCACTGGCAAGCGTACCCGTTTTTACGTCTTTTGGTAAAACGATGATCCCTTCGTGACTTTGCCCTAAACCGATTTCGTCCTCAGCGCAGAGCATCCCGTTGCTCTCAACGCCACGAATCTTCGATTTTTTAATAGAAAACGGTTCTCCTAAAGAAGGATATAAAGTAGTACCCACCGGGGCAACAATTACTTTTTGGCCAGCTGAAACATTTGAGGCTCCACAAACAATCTGAAGCGTTTCACTGCCACTATCTACGGTGGTTATCTTTAGCTTATCGGCATCAGGATGTTTCTCGCACGTCAAGACTTCCCCAACGATAAGCCCTTTCAGTCCATTTTCAATCTGCTCAAATTTTTCTAAATTTTCTACTTCGAGCCCCACCGAAGTCAATATCTCCGATATTTTTTCCGGGTTTTCGATTATTTTAATACTTACTTCTTCTCTGGGAAGGTATTCGATAAGCCAGTTGTAACTAATTTTCATGTAAATTTTTCTGAAATCTTCTTATGATTTTTTTTAAAACACTTCAAAAATAAGAAAGAAGTTCCTAAGAATTAAGGTTGTATTTTTTCTAAGCCATACTCAGCCAAGGTTTGGTGAAAATCAGGAATATTTTTTATTAAAAATGACTCCATTCACCTATAATATTGTAAATATTTTTACCGACAAATGACGTGAAAATGACAGAATATTTTCTTAACAGCCCAATGTGAATTGAACAATGAAAAAGAGGGAAATTTTTTCTAAATTGTGGAAAATGTGAAAATTGATGTGGATAAGCATTTGATTAGGGTGGACTTTAATGTGCATTGAGTATGCATAAATATAAGCACTTAACAATTTCTTAAAATAGATTTAAGTACTTTACCTTAGCCGCCCTGCTTATGAAAAATCATTAAAATTATTCATTAAAATATTTTAAATATTCTCTTGGAGAGAAAGCAAAAATGGACCTAACAAACTTAAATAAAGACAGAAAAAACAGGCGAAAAACAGGTTCACTCGAATTAGGTACTATGGCCTTTGGCAAAATGCCGCCCCAGGCTAAAGAATTGGAAGAAGCGGTGCTCGGAGCAATCATGCTGGAAAAAAATGCTTTTGATGTAATAGTTGAAATTTTAACTCCTGAATGTTTTTATGTAGAAGCTCATCAAAGAATTTTCAGGACGATGCAGGGCCTGCAACAAAAAAATTCACCGATTGATTTACTAACCGTCGTGGAGGAATTGAAATTCAGGGAAGAACTTGATTTGATTGGTGGACCTTTTTATGTGACGAAATTAACAAATGCGGTTTTTTCCTCAGCGAATATTGAAATACATGCCAGGATCATTCTTCAAAAATTTATTCAAAGGGAATTGATCAAGATAAGCAGTGAAATTATTGGCGACGCGTATGAAGATAGTACCGATGTTTTTGAATTACTTGACATGGCCGAGTCAAAGCTTTTTGAAATTACCAACAAACATCTGAAAAGAGATTATGCAAGTATTGATTCGGTGTTGGTAAAAACAATCCAACGGATAGAAGATCTCAGAACAAGGCAGGATGAAATAACAGGGGTGCCTACCGGTTTTGAAACAATCGATAGGGTTACCTATGGATGGCAGCCAAGTGACTTGATTGTTCTTGCAGCACGCCCCTCTGTTGGTAAAACTGCATTTGCGCTTAACCTTGCCCGTAATGCGGCGCTGCATCCTACAAAACCAACTGCTGTTGGTTTCTTTTCCTTAGAAATGAGCGCCAGCCAACTGGTACAAAGGATATTAAGCGCAGAAAGCGGAATTCTTTTAGAAAAAATCGCCCGCGGACGGCTGGAACAGCATGAAATGGAAGAGCTATATAAAAAAGGGATTAACAGGTTATCATCCGCTCCAATCCATATTGATGATACGGCTGCATTAAATATTTTTGAATTAAGAGCAAAATGCCGCAGATTAAAAAATAAACATAATGTTGGATTGATCATCATAGATTATCTGCAATTGATGAGTGGGACCGGGGAAAACAGGAATGCTAACCGCGAACAGGAAATAAGCCGTATTTCAAGAGATTTAAAAGGTCTAGCGAAAGAATTGCAGGTACCTATTATCGCACTCAGCCAGTTAAGCCGAGAAGTAGAAAAAAGAAAAGAAGGTAGTAAAATTCCTCAGCTGAGCGATTTGAGGGAATCCGGCGCGATAGAACAGGATGCGGACATGGTAATCTTTCTTTACCGGCCGGAGTACCATGATATCAATGCAAATGAAATGGGGGAATCTACAAAAGGGGAGACCGAGGTGCGTATTGCAAAACACAGGAATGGCCAATTGGAGACCATTAAATTGAGAGCATTGCTCCATATTCAGAAATTTGTTGAAAATGATGATGGTGATTTTGGCAGTGGATTGCCTCCGGGCAATTTTAAACCTGTTAAAGACACTGACGGAAGCGGCGGTGCAAAACTTTATTTCCAGGCAGGAAGTAAAATGAATAATGAGCAATTTGATGAAGATGCCCCGTTCTGATCTTTTGTATCTGTTTTAGCTCATAATACTCCCTTAATTGGTAACAAAAATATTAAATGGCGCTCCCGTTTTTTTTTGAAGATGAAATACCGGATAATGGTTCTTTTTATTTAAGTGAAGCAAGTTCAAAGCACATTTCGCAGGTACTTCGAATGAAGGAAGGCGAACAAATTTTAACTACTAATGGCAAGGGCTACTCGTTTTTGTCCGAAGTAGTTTCTGCTAATAAAAAATGGACAGAAGTAAAAATTATAAAAAGAGAATTTCTCCCGCGCGGCAAGACTAAGATTACGATTGCCATTTCACTCATTAAAAACAAGACCCGTTTTGAATGGTTTGTTGAGAAAGCTACTGAGATAGGAGTTTCGGCTATTATTCCGTTAATCTGCAAACGTACTGAAAGCATACATTTTAGAAAACAGCGAATGATGTCTATAATCACCAGCGCCATGCTTCAGAGCAGGCAGGTTTGGCTTCCCGAACTTTCTGAACCAATAAAAATGAGTGATGTAATTGAAACACAAGACTGTGATAAGAAATTTATTGCTCATTGTTTGGAAGCAGAAAAAACAGAACTCAGGCTTGATAGCGTGCAATCATCGGATTCTAAAATTATTTTAATAGGCCCGGAAGGAGATTTTGCCGAAGATGAAATTCAAAGCGCTATCCAACACAACTATAAACCTGTAACGCTGGGCGAAACAAGGCTCAGAACTGAAACTGCCGGTATCGTTGCGGCTGTTCTTTTGAAATCATCGAAATGAAAATACTGCTTATTTATTCGTTTACTCCGATAATGTTTGTTGCTTTCCTTAAACACTTATTTTAACAAATCGTGAACTCCAAAGAGCAAGAATTTGCATTATTTGCTGCTTTGCTATCTTAAAAAAAGCCACAAATAATGTGGCTCTTTTTGTAAAATTAAAAAGAATAAAGAATTATTCCTGAACTACCAGGCGAAATCCATTTCCATGAATATTTACAATTTCAATATTAGGATCTCCTTTTAAATATTTTCTGAGCTTAGCAATGTACACATCCATGCTTCTGCCATTAAAATAAGTGTCGCTGCCCCATATTTTTTTAAGAGCTGACTCTCTTGGCAAAAGATCATTTTTATATTCGCTTAACATCTTTAATAATTCATTTTCTTTGGGAGATAAAGTCTGAACATCCTTATCAATCCCTAATTGACGGAGCCTTGGGTTAAAATGATATTTGCCCAGGTCATATTCAGCATTGGCTTCTTCACGATGCAATTCTTCATTACGTTTTAAGATAGCTTTAATCTTATGTAACAAAACATCGCTGTCAAAAGGTTTGGTGATATAATCGTCAGCGCCAAGTTTGTATCCTTTTATAATATCGTCTTTCATTGTTTTTGCTGAAAGGAAAAATAAAGGCATATCAGGATCTACATTTCTAATTTCTTCTGCTACGGTAAAACCATCCATATTGGGCATCATTACATCCAAAAGGCACAAATCGAACTTTTCACGCTGAAAAGCCGCAAGACCAAGCCTGCCATCTCTTTCCAGTACCACATCATAGTCATTAAGCTCAAGGTAATTCTTAAGTACCATTCCAAGATTAGGATCGTCTTCACATAAAAGAATTTTAGGTTTATTATTTTCCATAATTTTTTCTATTTAATTCTGTATAAAGGTATTTAGTTTTTTTATAAAAATTGTTTTACATATTTAATGCCACAAATTATAAGCGATAAATGTATGTACTAAAAAGTTAAAACAATCTTATGATTTTTTGATTTGACTTTGTAACTTTCCAAAAAAA
>JBDTGD010000203.1:0-7943 GCA_039937595.1 Ginsengibacter sp.
GTGCCATTTTCCAGGTATACCCTGTTTTGCCCAGCAAATACTTCAAACTGCACTTTTACAAAAGCATTTGCAAAATAATTTCCTGCCTTTTTAATGTTGGCCCTCAATTCAGAAATAGTATGTAAGGGTGGAATAAAAGGTAAATATTTAGAGCTATCTGAAATTTTTCCTTCTCCGGGCACTCCTTTATTAGTACCGTAAACTAAAGAAAGTGAATTTTCAAAATGCAACCAATCCCACGGGTGAGGATGGACATCCACGCTCAGTTCCCCTCCATACAAATTCGCTTTTGCTGCTACAAATTTGAAAGTTTGATTCCCCGGAACAATTATAGAATCGCCGCCGGCAGTATTCAGTAGCTTTTCATTGTAGATATAATTTTGAATATTATTATTGAAAACATCCGCGTTTATCGTAACGTGGGTCGAATTAAATTCCACACCGAAATCTTCCTGCCAGTTAAACTCAGGTTTAAAATTGGGGTTCCCAATCTGGTACATATTGGTGCCGGGATGTACTCCATTAGAAGAAATTTCAGAAATATTTGGAGACCTGTAACCTCTGCCAATATTTGCTTTTACACTAAAATAATGATTAATCTGGTAAGACATTCCAAAGCTTCCGCTTGCGCCTGAGAAGGTATGTTTATAGGGCGAAAATGGATGAGCTGCTCCAACGGTATCCGCTCCTGTGACCACATGACCAAAACCTGTAACCGGATCCGGAGCACTATATAATCCACCATTACTAAAGTCCCTGAGATCGTAACGTATACCTCCGGCAATTTCCAACTTACCTAATGTTTTCTTTGCACTAATAAACGGCCCTATGTCAAACTGGTGATAGGATGGAATAATAAACTCAGTACCATCATCCACATTGTTGGTCTGGTACATTCCATTGATTCCTGTAGTCACACTAAGTCCGTCCGATTCATGAAAATAATATTTCGCATCATAGTTATAGGTATTCAACTTAAGAAACAAACCCGGAACTGGTACTTCTGGATGGCTATATTCACGACGTACATCCCTTTGAAATGCCAGGCTCAATGTCAATCTATCTCCGCCCAATAAAAAACTATTGGTATTATAAACAGTGTAGTGTTGCACCAACTGATGCAATGCTGAAATTTTATAAGTATTTAGTTCTTCATTGCTCACAATTGGCCGGAAAGTATCTGCCTCAGTAATTTGCTTTGTAAACTTCCTCGTCGCTGAGTCGCGACTACCATCAGGAATTTCCTGTAAATCGTTATACATTAAAACCCCAAGACGGCTGTAGCCCCAGTTTTTATTGACTCCCACGTTTGCTGCCGCATCAGTTTCTGCAAATCCTGTATTATACACTCGCCCATCGTATTTATCTTTATAATTAGTAGCCATTTTATGCGAAAATGTTCCACCCCAGGTATAATCATTGGTATGGCCCGCAATACTTGCAGAATTTTCTATTAGCCGGTTATTGGTCTGGTATTCATTCAGGATATTTCCGATTATTTTTCCTTGTGCGGGTGGGTTTGGAGGCAGCAGATTAATAACACCTGCTACTGCGTCCGAACCGTAAATCAAACTGGCAGGCCCTTTCACGACTTCCACTTTATCTACCGTATTTTGATCTACTTCAGTTCCGTGTTCATCGCCCCACTGTTGCCCTTCAATCCTGATGCCGTCATACAAAGTAAGTATCCTATTGTAGCCAAGTCCGCGAATAAAGGGTTTTGAAACATTAGGTCCTGTAGTTACTTCGCTAACGCCCGGCACTGTGGCAATAGCATCGATAATATTTGTACTGAGGTTTTGTTGTAAAAATTGCCTGCTGATAGAAACAATCGGTATCGGATTTCTTTTGATAGAAGTGGCCTTCGAGGATCCGGTAATTACTATTTCACTTTCTTCGGTAACGGCTATCACCATTGAAAAATCCTGAACCGCATTTCCATTGAAATAAATATTTTTCAGAATGGTTTTGTATCCTATATACTTTATTTCTACAAGATAAGTGCCTGATGGAATATCGTTGATTACATAATTTCCCTTGTCATCGGCGATATTTCCTATTCTGAGATCAGAAATATACACGGATGCGCCGGCAAGGGGAGCTCCTGACGCATCCGTCACTTTACCTGACAGAGAATACCTGCCGGATCTTTTTTGTGCATTTACCTGCCATGAAAAAAGCGTGCACACTGTTATAATAAGAGTAAAAATAAATAATTTCATTTTGAGATTTTTGAGAGAGAGTTGTTCAATAAGTAAATTCTAATGAAGCCTCAATAAAAGAAACACTTCATTTATCTAGGTAAAAAAGAATAAAACAATTTTGACTAACCAATGGATGGCGGGCCTCTTAAACCAAATGAAATTGATTGGGGAAAAATAACGTCATTAATCGCTGAAAAAGTAAATTCAGTGAATGAAGGCAAAACAGGTTTTATTTCAAATGCATTTGTAAAAGTGTATGGTGCTATTACCACATTGCTTTCGCAATGACAATTGATACCTGCAAGATTTAATTGCGGAGATTTAGAGTCGGTTAAGGTCTTACTTACAAAATCGACGTGATTGGCAAATAGCTTATGCAAATATTTCGTAGGTGTGTTGCTTAATGCAAAAATTGCCAGCAATACAACTCCAAAAAATTTTCTCATGTAAATCTTCGTGTACAAAAGTGTCAATTAAATAATTTACAAATGTAGAACATTCTATTAAAGAGGTATATAAATGTTTTATTAAATTTTAAGAAGTGGGGAATTATTGATTATTCGGAACAACTTTTGCTATTGATTCCGTAAATTATAGAAACCAAATTTTTAATCTTTAAACCATCGTATTATGCCAATTGTAAAAGTAATCGAAGTAATTGCTTCTTCAGAAAAGAGTTTTGATGATGCTATCCAGAATGCAGTATCCGAAGTCTCAAAAACAGTAAAAAACATAGATTCGGTTTATGTAAAGGATTTTAAAGTTCATGTAAAGGATGAAAAAGTGTCGTCCTATGGTGTTATTTGTAAAGTATCTTTCAGGGTAAATGATAAATAATTTTATCAATTTGAAAATATTTTTTTAATAAGGGAGCTAAACACTCCCTTTATTTTTAACATACCTTTCCGTGAAGGTTTTTTATAAACCTCTTTTTTCTTTATGTGATGTTCGTAATTTGCAAACCATTAATACATAACTAATTTTTATTTGAATTAAAATGTTACAAACCGCAGAAGACATTCGTCTGCTGAATGAAAAAATTAATCATTCAGCATCAATTATTGATAAGATCCACGCTGAAATCGGGAAAATTATTATTGGCCAAAATCACATGGTAGAACGTTTATTAATCGGGCTTTTAAGCAACGGCCATATTCTGCTGGAAGGAGTTCCCGGGCTTGCAAAAACACTTTCTATCAAATCGTTGGCAAGCACTATTAATGCGCAATTTAGCCGCATACAGTTTACGCCTGATCTTTTGCCTGCAGACGTTGTAGGAACGATGATTTACAATCAGCAAAAAAATGAATTTGTTGTTCGCAAAGGTCCCATATTTGCCAACTTCATTTTGGCTGATGAAATAAACAGGGCGCCGGCAAAAGTACAAAGCGCACTCCTGGAAGCAATGCAGGAAAGACAGGTAACGATTGGAAACAGTTCCTATAGCCTGGAAGAACCCTTTTTGGTATTAGCTACTCAAAACCCAATAGAGCAGGAAGGAACCTATCCGTTACCCGAGGCACAGGTAGACCGCTTTATGCTAAAAGTGGTTATTGATTATCCTTCCAAGGCTGAAGAACAGGCTATTATAAGGCAAAACGTACTGGGAATGAAACAACCTTCCATCAACGCCGTCGTTTCATCTTCCGAAATTTTGAACGCGCGGCAATTAGTACGTGAAGTATATATGGACGAAAAGGTAGAGCAATATATTATTGACATTGTTTTTGCCTCACGATATCCTGAACAATACAACTTGCCCAAGATAAAACCGTTGATCTCTTATGGAGGATCGCCAAGAGCGAGTATCAACCTGGCATTAGCCTCAAAAACTTATGCTTACTTAAATAAACGAGGTTATGTGATTCCCGAAGATGTGAGAAATATTTGCAAAGATGTACTGCGGCATCGCATAGGGCTTACTTATGAAGCAGAAGCCGAAAACGTAAATGTAGAAATGATCATTAATGAAATTTTAAAAGCAGTGAATGTTCCTTAATTAATATGATAATGTGCTGATGTGCTGATTTGCCAATGGAAAAATAGAAAGATGTTTTCAAGCAGTAAAGCAACAAATAATTCAGAATCTCAATTAGCCAATAAATAACAATTCAACAATATAACATTTAACAATTGCCCCTCACCACCGCCGAAATAATAAAAAAAGTAAAGGAACTGGAGATTACCTCAAGGAAGATTACTACGCAGCTTTTTACAGGCGAATACCATTCTGCGTTTAGAGGAAAAGGGATGCGTTTCAGGGAAGTAAGGGAATATTATCACGGTGATGACATAAGATTTATTGACTGGAATGTAAGTGCACGTTATGCGCATCCATTTACAAAAGTATTTGAAGAAGAAAGAGAGCTTACCGTAATATTATTAGTGGATATCAGCGCCAGCTCAATGTTTGGAACTACACGCCAAACCAAGAAAGACCTGATTACAGAAATAGGTGCCATACTCACTTTCAGCGCTATTAATAATAATGATAAAGTAGGCGTGATCTTTTTTAGCGATAAAATAGAAAAATATATTCCTCCTAAAAAAGGCAAAGAACATGCACTTTTCATTGTGCGGCAGCTATTAACAGCAACCCCCAGACGAACCGGCACTAACATCAACGAAGCATTAAATTTCTTTTTAAGGTCCAACGGCCAGAAAAGTATCGCCTTTATTATGAGTGATTTCATTGATGAAAATTATGAAAGGGGATTGAGAGTGATGGGCAGAAAACATGATGTGATAGGATTGAAAGTATATGATAAAATGGAAAGTCAGTTACCGGATATTGGGATGATCAAAGTGCAGGATCTTGAAACTCAAAACACCCAATGGTTGAATACGTCAGACGCTATGGTAAGGTATAATTACCATCAGAATTTTATTGACCAAAGCACTCTCAGTAAAAATAATTTTAAGAAGGCCGGTGCTCAATTACTACATATTCGTACTGATGAGGATTATGTAAAAATTTTGCAGAATTTTTTTAAAGGAAGAAAAAAAGCTCATTAACAGGAATTGAAGATTTGTGATTATAATATGAAGTTATTTACCACCAGTGTATGTATTTGTTTTCTGTGTTTGGCCCAGGCTGCCTTTGCACAATCACCCAAGATAAACACCTCAATCGATAAAGAAAATATTCTTATTGGCCAGCAGTTACATTTCCGTGTTCAGACTTCAATGCCCGACAATACTTACCGTCTTAACTGGTTTACAATCCCTGACAGTATTGGAAATTTTACTGTAGTGAAAAGAAACAAAATTGACTCTACACGTTCTAATGGCAATCTTAATTTCTCGCAGGATATCGTTTTGACAAGCTTTGATTCAGGAAGGCAGGTGATTCCACAGATACCACTAGCGGTATCCACTCTTTACAGTGATTCTTCTTTTAGTATTTATACGGATTCTGCTGCGGTAAATGTTACTTATGCACCCACAGACAGCATTATGCCTTTTCACGATATAAAACCCATTATCGACGTGAAAAGCTCATTCCCATGGTGGGCGTGGGTTTTGGTGGCGCTTGCAATATTGATTTTACTCGCCTGGATCTTCTTCCTCCGGAAATTTCTGGGTAAGAAAAAAGACACTGTTATTTTTGAATCCAAACTCTCACCCTATGACGAGGCAATGGAATCTTTATCGTCTCTTGAGAAAGAAGAGTTGGTTAAAAACGACGAAATAAAAGAATATCATTTAAGACTTACTGAAATATTTAAAAGATACTTATCGAGAAAATCAAACACCTATCAAATGCATCTTACAACAGATGAATTGCTCATAGAATTAAATGAACTTGATTTATCGAAAGAACAGATTGCAACTTTTGCAAATTGCCTTCGCATGGGAAATGCGGTAAAATTTGCACAATACGTGCCACCGGTTTATGAAAATGAAAAATGCTTTTCCGAAACAAAGCAAATGATAACCTCTATCAATAATATCGTGAACAAAAAACCCGAAGATGATATTTGATTATTTCAACAATATTACTTTTGGGCAACCCTGGCTATTGCTGTTATTCATTATTATTCCTTTTTTAATATACTGGAAATTTAACCAGGGTAAAAAACAAATAGCCGCTATCGGAATCTCTTCCATAAAAGGCTTGTCTGATGCCAGGTCATGGAAAAACAGTGTACAGCAACTTCCCTTCATTTTAAGAATGCTTGCTCTTAGCTGTATCATCATCGCGCTTGCGCGACCTCAAACAAAATTTGATCAGACTGAAACCGAAGGCGAAGGAATTGATATTATTTTATGCATTGACGTTAGCGGCAGCATGACCGCCCAGGATTTTACACCGAACCGAATGGAAGCGGCGAAAAAAGTAGCTTCGGATTTTGCAGATAACCGTGCGAATGATAGAATAGGCGTAGTGATATTTGCAGGAGAAAGTTTCACACAGTGCCCGCTTACCACAGATCATGATGTTTTAAAATATCAGATATCACAAATAAGAAATGGCTTGCTCGAAGATGGGACTGCAATCGGATCCGGGCTGGCAACCGGTGTGGACAGATTGAGAAGCAGCAAAGCAAAAAGTAAAGTAATTATTCTGCTTACCGATGGCGTCAATAATGGAGGCCTGATAGACCCCAACACAGCAATGGAGATTGCAAAAACTTTTAAAATTAAAGTTTATACCATTGGCGTAGGTACCGATGGCTATGCGCCCACACCTGTAAGTACACCTTTGGGAATCGTAATGCAAAACCAAAAGGTATCCATCGATGAAAAACTTTTGCAAAACATTGCCACTCAGACAGGTGGCAAGTATTTCAGAGCTACCGATAACACCAGTCTTGAAAAGATTTATTCGGATATTAACAAATTGGAAAAATCAAAATTAGAGATTCTTACCTTTCACCGTTATGACGAAAAATTTTATCCTTTTATATTTGCCGCAATGGCATTACTTTTAATAGAGCTTATTTTAAGATATACCCTATTTAAAAAGTTCCCCTAATTAGCAAATCAGCTAATTAGCTAATCAGCTGATTAAAATGAAATCATTGGTTTATAAATCTACAGGAAGTTGGTATGTGGTAAAAAATGAATCCGGCGAAGAGTTGAATGCGCGGATAAAAGGTAAATTTAAAATAGATAATATTACTTCTACCAACCCAATAGCAGTGGGCGATGTAGTGGACATAGATAAAGAAGACGGCGAAGAATCTATCGTAATCACCAACATCCATGAAAGGAGAAATTACATTACACGCCAATCCCCGCATAACAAACATCTGCATCATATCGTAGCTGCTAATCTCGACCAAAGTATTTTGTTGGCTACGCTAAAAGAACCAAAAACATCCACAGGTTTTATAGATCGTTTTCTCGTGGCATCCGAAGCGTACCACGTTCCGGCGATTATTGTGTTTAATAAAAGTGATCTTTACAAGGCAAAAGAAACCGCTGCTTTTGAGCAAATAAAGGCTATCTATGAAAATATAGGATACCCCGTTTATTCAATGAGCATTAATGAAAACAAGGGCATCGATGAAGTAAAAAAACTATTAAAAGAAAAAACCACATTGCTTAGCGGTCATTCAGGCGTTGGTAAATCTTCGTTTATCAATACCATCTTTCCTGAAAATATAATAAAAACGCAGGAAGTAAGCGGATGGAGTGGTAAAGGATTGCATACCACCACATTCGCGGAAATGTTTGATCTTCCCTTTGGTGGTAAAATAATAGACACTCCCGGAATGAGAGAATTCGCCATGA
>JBDTGD010000204.1:0-3113 GCA_039937595.1 Ginsengibacter sp.
ATTTATCATATGCTGAAAGGGGGATGACTTATATGGGAGTGGGACGAAACCTGGGCTATAAGAAAGAAGTCTTTTTTCGTCACAAAGGATTTTCAGCCCATAACAACATTCCCGGAGGCGATGACGATCTTTTTATTAATAAGGCCAGCACGAAAAAAAACACTGCCATTGTTATTGACAAAGACGCCTTCACCTTATCTGATCCGCCCACTTCGTGGAAACAATGGTTCCGGCAAAAGAACCGTCATTACACTACCAGTAAGCATTACAGAGGAATTCATAAATTTCTATTGGGGCTTTATGCCTTTTCACTTTTTCTTTTTTATCCTTTATTCATTGCGTCCCTATTTCTTTTCGACTGGAGAATGGTTCTGGGAGTTTTTGGAATACGACTGATTGTACAGGCTATCGTAATTTTTAAAACCACAGAAAAATTAGATGAAAAAGACTTATTTCCGTGGTTTGTATTTTTTGATATGTGGATGTTTTTTTATTATTTAATTTTTGCTTCGGCACTTTTTAAGAAGCCTCAGAAGAGTTGGAAATGAAGCCACGAATTACACTAATTTTCACGAATTAGAATTTATAGTAAACAAACATTTTTTGTGAATTGTTATTCCGCAGTTAAAAGGTACCGACACTAATTACGCTAATTTTCTCAAATAGAATTTTAGTAGACAAACAATAATAATAGATTTTTATTTAGTCTTAGGAACGGTTTTTTACTGTATCAATTCGTGTAAATTCGGGCAATTAGTGGCAAAAAAAATCCTTGTGTGCATGACGCAGTCAGGCAGATGTGTTAATCCATGTAATCCGTGGCAAAAAAACTTCTCTTAAACTCGTACCAAATATTTTCTAAATAATCTCATTTATGAACAGAAAAACATTTCTTTATCAATCAGGCGCAGCAAGCCTTAGTTTATTTACTCCGGGCATTTTAAAAGCCGCGATGTTACCAGGTGACTTCACCAGCAAACGTCCACCTCTTGCAGATAGAAATTTTACGAGCACTGCAGTAGAAGCAACTATCGCCAAAATGAAAAAAGTAATCAAGGATCCTGAAGTGGCGTGGCTTTTTGAAAATTGCTTTCCGAACACATTAGACACCACTGTATTTTTTAAAATGATTGATGGAAGGCCTGACACTTTTGTGATCACCGGCGATATTCATGCTATGTGGTTAAGAGACAGCAGTGCACAGGTATGGCCTTATCTGCCATTAATGAATGAGGATAAAAAATTACAGCAGTTAATCGCCGGAGTGATTAACAGGCAAACCAAATGTATTCTGATTGATCCCTATGCCAACGCATTTAATGATGGCCCGACAGGAAGCGAGTGGGACAAAGACCAAACAACGATGAAGCCTGAATTACACGAAAGGAAATGGGAAGTGGATTCATTATGCTATCCTATCCGCCTCGCTTATAATTACTGGGAAAAAACGGGTGATGTTTCTCCATTCGATTCTCAATGGAAAGATGCGATGCAATTGGTCGTAAAAACCTTCAAACAGCAACAGCGCAAGCATGACAGGGGTCCTTATACTTTTGGAAGAACTACTTCATGGTCCACCGACACTGTACCGGGTGACGGTTATGGTAACCCGATAAAACCTGTTGGATTGATCGTGTCTATTTTCCGGCCATCTGACGATGCTACTATTTTTCCTTTTCTAATTCCGTCAAATTTCTTCGCCGTCGTTTCTTTACGTCAGCTTGCCATTATGTCTTCCAAAATATTGAAAGATGAAAGTTTTGCAAAGGAGTGTACTGCGCTTGCCAATGAAGTTGATGCTGCATTAAAAAAATATGCTACCGCACATCATCTTCAATTTGGAGAAATGTATGCTTATGAAGTAGATGGATTCGGCAACCAGTTATTCATGGACGACAGCAATGTACCAAGTCTCCTGGCTTTGCCTTATATTGATGCCGTTACCACCAACAACAGCATTTACCAAAATACCCGGAAATTTATTTTGAGCGACAGCAATCCATATTTCTTTAAAGGAAAAGACGCCGAAGGAAGCGGCAGCCCTCATACGCTGATCAATAATATATGGCCTATGAGTATTATCCTCAGGGCAATAACAAGTACGAGTGACAGCGAAATAAAACATTGTATAAAGATGTTAAAAGACACTAATGCAGATACAGGCTTCATGCACGAATCTTTTGACAAAGATGATCCTGCAAAATTTACACGCAAATGGTTTGCGTGGGCTAATACATTGTTTGGGGAAATGATACTGAAGGTATATCATGAGCGGCCTGATATATTGGCGAAGGAAATTTGATGAAAAAATTCCAGTCAATCTTTTAGACAAAATATCTTTAATCCCGGAAAAATTTATTTGCACATTTTCATTCACTTCGCGACGTATAAGTAAACAAATAAAAAACATCATTTTTTAAATGCAAATCCTCACCCAATACTTCGCTGATTTTTCTGACAAGCAATTGCAGCAATATGCCGCATTAAAGGATCTGTATGAAGAATGGAATCAAAAAATAAACGTCATCTCAAGAAAAGATATGGATCATTTTTATGAGCATCATGTACTTCATTCTTTATCAATTGCCACCCAATTCAATTTCCCTGAAGGATACCATATTATGGATCTTGGTGCGGGTGGTGGCTTTCCGGGAATACCACTGGCTATCTTTTTTCCGAATGTTCATTTTCATTTAGTAGATAGTATCAATAAAAAATTAAAAGTGGCAGAAGCAATCGCTGGCGCAATAGAATTGAAAAATGTGACGGTAGAGCATACCCGCGCAGAAGATATCAAAGATAAAAAATTTGATGTGATAGTTTCCCGGGCAGTTGCGCCATTGAAAGATCTTTGGTATTGGAGCAGGCCTTTACTCCACAAAAAACCGGTAAATCAACCGAAAAAAATTGCAGGATTGATTTGCCTGAAAGGCGGCGACCTTACCAAAGAAATTCATGAAAGTGGCCTGCGGCCCAGGATTTGGGAAATCAACAAAATTTTTAAAGAAGATTTTTTCAAGGAGAAATACATCTTGAATGCAGTTTAAACGACCACAGACTACCGACCACAGACCACCAAAGCATTTACACCGTTGTCGGTCGTCGGTCGTCGG
>JBDTGD010000205.1:0-6298 GCA_039937595.1 Ginsengibacter sp.
AAAAGCATACCGCGGACAAAAGAAAATTAACTGGCTGAAAGTATTAGCCGGCGAAGAAGCATTTAATAAAACCAATTCCTGGATGCCGGATGAAACGATGAATGCTTTCAAAGAATATTTGATAGCAGTCAAAGGACCGCTTACCACTCCCGTTGGTGGAGGTATTCGTAGTCTTAATGTAATGCTGAGGCAGGATTTGGATTTGTATGTTTGCCTTCGCCCAATAAAATATTTCGAGGGAGTTCCTTCTCCGATGTGGCAACCCGAAAAAGTAAATATGGTTATTTTCAGGGAAAATACAGAAGATATTTATGCAGGTATTGAATACATGACGGGAACGCCGGACGCTAAAAAATTATTAGATTTTTTACAGGATGAATTGCAAGTAAAAAAAATCCGTTTCCCTGAAACTACTTCTTTCGGCATAAAAGTAGTGAGCAAAGAGGGTTCGGAAAGATTGATTCGGGCTGCGATTCAATATGCTATTGATAATAAACTTCCTTCTGTTACATTGGTTCATAAAGGCAATATTATGAAATTTACAGAAGGCGCTTTTAAAAACTGGGGCTACGAACTTGCAGAACGTGAATT
The DNA here is from genome assembly GCA_039937595.1 of Ginsengibacter sp. GTDB lineage: Bacteria > Bacteroidota > Bacteroidia > Chitinophagales > Chitinophagaceae > Ginsengibacter. The sequence continues at coordinate 592 of JBDTGD010000205.1, forward strand.
TAAAAATAATGTTTACACGTGGCCTCAATGGGAAGCTACAAAAAAAGAAAGAGGGGAAGCGGTTGCCAATGAAGATATGCGTATTGCCGTCATTGGAGGAAAAGTGATTATTAAAGATTCCATTGCTGACAATTTTTTGCAACAGGCGTTGCTTGCTCCCCAGGACTATTCGATCATCGCTACTTTAAACCTGAACGGAGATTATATCAGCGATGCCCTGGCTGCGCAGGTTGGTGGAATAGGAATTGCGCCAGGAGCGAATATCAATTATATCACCGGCAGTGCAGTGTTCGAAGCAACACATGGTACCGCTCCTCGTTTTGCGAATACTAACAGCATGAATCCTTCTTCATTAATATTAAGCGGTGTGATGATGTTTGAGTATATGGGTTGGAGAGATGCCGCAGAAATGATCACCAACGCGATAGGGAAAACGATTAGAAAAAAGACAGTAACCATTGATTTTTATAACCTGATGAAAGGAGGAACCTTGCTGAAGACAAGTGAATTTGGAGATGCGGTTATAAAGAATTTATAGCATTATGTAATGTGCATAGATTTGGGTATTTTTGTGTATAAAATTTTTAAAATTATACGTACCAATATTGATATTGATGACAAATTATTAGAAGATGCGATTAAATGGACAGGGCTCAAAAGCAAAAAAGAAACAGTTAATCACGCGCTGGAGGAGTTGATCAAATTAGAAAAAAGGAAAAAACTTCTTTCATTAAGAGGCAAAGTAGCATGGGAAGGAAACTTAGACGAAATGAGAACTTATGACAAATGGGACAATCATTGATTCAAGTGTGTGGGTTGATTATTTTAATGGCATCATCAACTTTAAAACAGATGCTACCGCAGAATTGATAAAAAGAAATGAGGTTTTTATACTGCCTGTTATTATACAAGAAGTTCTTCAATGAATAAAAGAAGATAAACTATTCGATTCAATCAAAGAAACTTTAGTGCCATTGGAATTTATCAGCTATCATCAAATAAAAATGTCTATAGCTCCTGCATCTTTGTACAGAAATGTAAGAGCTTTGGGAATTGCTATCAGAAAACAAAATGATTGTCTTATTGCTGCTATTTGTATTAACAACAATATCCCACTTCTCCACAATGACAAAGATTTTGATAATATTGCAAAATATACTTCACTAAAAATATATAAACCAACCAAATGACAAAAATTAAAGTAGCCAATCCTGTAGTAGAAATTGACGGAGACGAAATGACCCGTGTAATCTGGAAATTTATTAAAGACCAACTCATACTTCCTTATGTGGACGTTGATATAAAATATTTTGACTTAAGCATACAACATCGTGATGCTACGGATGACCAGGTAACCATAGACGCAGCAAATGCGATTAAAAAATACGGCGTAGGTGTCAAATGCGCTACTATTACTCCTGATGAAGCGAGAGTAAAGGAATTTGGATTGAAACACATGTGGAAAAGCCCCAATGGCACTATCAGAAATATACTTGATGGAACCGTTTTTCGTGAGCCGATAGTAATGCAAAATATTCCGAGATTAGTTCCTAACTGGACTGCGCCAATCATCATTGGACGTCATGCTTATGGTGATCAGTACCGTGCCACTGATACCGTAATAAAGGGAAAAGGTAAATTGACCATGACTTTCACTCCTGAAAATGGTGAGCCACAAACGTTTGATGTGCATGATTTTAAAGGAGATGGTGTGGCTATGTGTATGTATAACGTAGATGAAAGTATTGAAGGTTTTGCAAGAAGCTGCTTTAATATGGCTTTAAATAAAAAATGGCCTTTATACCTTTCTACAAAAAATACCATCCTAAAAAAATATGATGGTCGTTTCAAAGATATTTTTCAAACAATTTTTGAAAATGAATTTAAAGCGAGATTTGATGAAGCCAAAATCACTTACGAGCATCGCCTGATTGATGATATGGTGGCGAGCGCTTTAAAGTGGCATGGTAATTTTATCTGGGCCTGCAAAAATTATGATGGCGATGTGCAAAGTGATACGCTTGCACAAGGATTCGGATCTCTTGGTTTAATGACCTCCGTTTTAATAACGCCTGATGGAAAAATCCTGGAAGCAGAAGCCGCCCACGGAACAGTTACAAGGCATTTTCGAGAACATGAGAAGGGAAATTCTACCTCAACAAACCCCATCGCTTCCATATTTGCATGGACAAGAGGGCTGGCTTTTCGTGGAAAACTTGACAATAATCAAGAATTAATTGACTTTGCCAACGCGTTGGAGCAAGTTTGTATCGAGACTATAGAAAGTGGTAAAATGACTAAGGATCTTGCCGTATGTATTAGTGGTAACAAGGTTTCGCACGGAAAAGACTATTTGAATACAGAAGAATTTTTAGATGCTATTGTTGAAAATTTAAAGGCCAAGACCGCCCAAAAATAAAATATTAAAAAATTGTAAAAATTTTCGGAACAAAGTTTGTGGCTAAAGGAATCTAAATCAAAATATCCCATCATAACTATTTACATTAAGTAATCTATAATATTTTACTTTTTAATGGGGGATTTTGGTTTTTTTAATTTTTTGCTTACGATGATTAAATTATTAGAAAAACAAAAAAAACTGACTTCAAGAAAACAAAATTCAAATTTTCCGGTTGAGGACCAATTCAAATTAGTGGCGGATTATGCTCCAATGCCAATGTGGATTTCGAATATTTACGATCAAACTACTTTTTTTAATGCGGCCTGGTTGCAATTTAGAGGACGAAGTTTCGAGGATGAATATGGAAAAGGATGGATGAAAGGGATTTATCCTGATGATTTGGATAAATGCGTAAAAATTTATGAGGCCGCGCATCAAAAGCAAAAAAGATATAAAGTTGAATACCGGCTCCAGCGCTATGATGGCCAATACCGATGGGTATTAGAAAATGGCATTCCCCAATTTACACCCGACAACATATTTATAGGCTTCTTTGGATCTTGCGTGGAAATACACGAAATCAAAGAAATTGAACACAGAAAAGACCAGTTTATTATTGCCGCCAGCCACGAACTAAAAACTCCACTTACTTCACTTAATATATATCTTCACCTTTTATCTGGTAATTTTAAAAGTGGCTCACAGGAAAAATTTGACAATTATATTTCAGGGGCAATTGGTCAGGTTAATAAAATTAACGGGCTAATCAATCATCTCCTTGATTTGTCGCGAATACAATCCGGCTCGTTAGATTTCGAATGCTCTGTTTTTTCGTTTGGAGCGCTTGTAAAATCTATCGTGAAAAAAATGGGAATTATTATACCTTCCCATAAAATCATATTGAACGGCAAAGTTTCGGAGAAAATAAAGGGTGATCCGGAAAGAATTTCACAGGCAATAGAAAATTTATTGTCTAATGCGGCTAAATATTCAAAAGATCAGGATAAAATAATTGTGGAATTATCAGAGGATAGTAAGCACGTGAAGGTAAGTGTGACTGATTTTGGAATAGGAATTGATAGTGATCATCTATTCAAAATATTTGAAAGGTTTTACAAAATACCAGGTAAAAAAGAAGAGACTTTTCCTGGAATGGGTATCGGTTTATATCTGTCGCAGCAGATAGCAAAAAAACATGGAGGAAAAATATCAGTGGAAAGTGAGAAAGATAAAGAAACTAAATTCACCCTTAAAATTCCCGTTTATAAAAAAGCGGTTAAACATAAATAATGGCCAAAATTTTAGTAGTTGACGATGATACAGATATCTTATCAGTCATGGAGATTTTATTAACAATGAAAGGCTTTGAGGTACAGGTTACGTCTAAGGGAGAAAACACTTTTCCTAAGATTGAAAGTTTTAAGCCCGATCTTATTTTGTTGGATGTCCTTATTTCAGGCCATGACGGAAGGGTAATTTGTAAAAAATTAAAATCCGATAAAGAAACAAGCCACATACCTGTAATCATGTTTTCAGCCCATCCCGGTGCCGCCGCAAGCATTGCAGAATATGGCGCCAACGATTTTATCGCCAAGCCGTTTGATGTGAATAATTTAATGAAAAAAGTAAACGCGCAATTAGGACTAAATCCCGCCTGATTTTGTCTTCTTGAAAGGGTAACTTCGACAATTATCGTACAGCAAATAAACAAATTTATCTGATTTGTATTTAAGCAAAAAATCCACCATCCATAACTTTTTTTTCAACATTATTCATTTTCGCCAGATATAATATTAATAATTAGCAATTCAGGTAAGCATTCTTTACCAAGGCTGTTATAAAGTTTTTTTGCTTAAAATGATAATTCGTATTTTCATTCTGAAAATAGGACCAACTACCGTTTAATCGTTAAAACTAACTGCATGATAAATAGTCTTTCTTTTCCAAAACTTTTAAAAAGAAAATTATTTATTAATTGGATCGCGATTTTTGCTGCCTTTGTTTTTATAGGATCGTGTACACAAAAAGAGAAATTGGCTTATGTAGACCCTGCATTCAGCCAATATATAGATGGATATACTTCGGGAACTATTTCAAAGACTGCCTCCATAAAAATAAAATTATCAGCGGATGCCTCCACCACACATCCTTTAGGAGAAATCGTTGATAAAAAACTGTTTAGTTTTTTACCTACAGTAAATGGTAAGGCTGTATGGCTGGATGCGCGTACTATTGAATTTCAGCCTGCTGAAAACTTAAGGCCTGATCAGTTATACAAAGTTTCTTTCAGCCTGGGAAAAGTAACCAAAGTGCCGGAGAAATATGCAGATTTTGTATTCGACGTCCAAACCATAAAACCCTCTTTCCAGGTAACAGATTTTGGACTGAGAAGCACTGGAGCTAAAGATATGATGTTTCTTCCCGGTATAGTAGAAACAGCGGATATTGAAAATGATGCCGACGTGGAAAAATGGCTGACCGCTTCTGAAAATGGTAAAAATCTAAAGATTACGTGGCAGCATAACGGTAATGTAAAGACGCATAATTTTACTGTTGAAGATATTGATCGGAAAAACACTGAACAGAGTATATCACTTGCGTGGAACAGTACTGCGATGAATATTAAAGGAGATAAAACCCTGGAGATACCTGCCGTTGGTAGCTTTAAAGTTTTGAATGTAATGCCCATGAATGATGCGGAACAATATGCATCCGTGCAATTCAGTGATCCGGTGTTAGTGGGCCAGGATTTGACAGGATTGATTGTTATTAGCGATCAAAAAGATATTACCTATAGTATCGATGGAAGTGAAGTTAAATTATACACCGGCGATAAATTGGACGGCAATTATACTATCAATATCAATCGGGGTATAAAAAACACTTTTGGCGATACCCTTGAACAGGGATATACTTCCAATGTGTTTTTTGAGAACAGAATGCCATCGGTAAAAATACAGGGACGAGGGAATATCCTTCCGAATACAGGAAAATTAATTTTACCATTCGAATCTACGAATCTAAATGCAGTAGACATCAGCATCATCAAGATATATGAAAATAATATTCCGCAATTTTTGCAGGGAAATAACTTAGACGGTCAAGATGATTTGCGGCGGGTAGCAAAACCTATTGTTCAAAAAACATTGCGACTTGATGATGACAAAACTTTAGACCTCCATCAAAAACAACGCTTCTCGCTTGATATAGATAAATTCCTGAAAACTGAACCTGGCGCAATTTATAGAGTAACTATTGGCTTCCGTCCGGAGTATTCGTTGTACAATTGCCAGGGCAAGGATACCA
>JBDTGD010000206.1:0-3856 GCA_039937595.1 Ginsengibacter sp.
GTAATACATATTATTTTTTATCAGTGTCATGGGATGTTCTTCGGGAAGCTAATTCACCCTATGTTGATTTCTATGGCAGGGCTACTCCGCAGATCCGTGCAGGGTATAATATTGGCTTATTTCAGAAGAGGTTCCGATGATAAAATGAGCAAACACCTCTTTAGTATCTTCAACTATTTTACTACGAATGCTGCACCTAAGACTTCTAATCCTACACTGTCAGTACCTTTTGGGGCAAAATATTTCGTTTTGAAATCCTTGGATTCCCCGGGATCCAGTGTTTCATAAATCGTCTCTTTATCAGTTTCTAACAACGTTTTTGTTTTTGAATAAAAAGATAATTTTAGATCCAAATCTTTAAAAACTGCAATGGTAGCGATGTTACTAATAGTTCCTTTTACAACTGTTTGACCAAGAACGTTTTTTTTATTATTTCCTTTTACCTCCAAAAAATTTTGAGGTTTTTTTTGTTCTTTTTTTAATAAATCTTCTTTGGTGAGTTCATAGCTTTCTTTATCAGATTTTGCTTTGGTGTCAATGTTTGTGGAGCATGCACACATAATAATCGCGGGAATCAACACTGAAAAGAAATATTTTATCATCATCATGAAATTTTAAAATGAAAAATAAATAAAATATACATGAAAAAAGACTAAATATTTCTTAAAGGAAAAATATTTAGTTATGCTTCGGTTCCCAACCATAGTGCGCCCCCGATACTATTGCGTAATGCCCCGGTTACGGACGACAGAACCGTGTATTGTTCGCGCCATCTTAAAACCCCGAGCAAAGCCATTATCAAAGCTTCTTTATAAATGACTACATCATCTTCAGGAATATAAATTTCAAAATTGATTTCCTGGAGATGCTTAGAGATTCTGGCAACCAAATATTTATTAAAAGCGCCGCCTCCTGTTATCATTAGCTTTTGAATATCTGTATTTGAGAATTGGGATTCAAGTGAACTTTTTACCTGGATCGAAATGTGTTCCGTATAAGTGCAAAGGGAATCTTCCGTAGTTAAATTGGAATTTTTTATTAAAGGATAAATAATTCCTGTTCCAAAACTATTTGCCAAAGATTTAGGAAAGACAACCTTATAGTATTCCAATGCATTCAATTTTTCTAAGAGGGCTTCATTTATTTTTCCGGAAGAAGCCATTTTTCCGTCTTCATCGTAGGGTTTATTTTTTTCAGCGGCTATCATATTTAAAACGCGGTTAGCGGCGCAGACATCAAAAGCAATTATTTCTTTAGAGTCTAAATAGGAATCCGCGTTATTTGTTGGTTCACTATTAATAGAGACATTTGCTATGCCACCAATATTTAAGAAATAATCATAATCTCCAAATAATAGTTTTTCTCCCAAAGGCACTATAGGTGCGCCCTGACCACCGAAAGCGATATCCATTGAGCGTAGATCGCTTACCACCGGGAGTTGCGTTTGAGCTGCAATAGCCGCGCCATCTCCTAACTGATGCGTCATTCTTCTTTCGGGGAAATGGAAAGTAGTATGCCCATGGGAAGCTATTAAATTAATCTGATGGTCCAACTGGAATTTTTCAATAAATTCATTTACCATTTCGCCTAAATATCTTCCATAATCCGTGTGCAATAGTTGGTATTCTTTTGCTGAAAGATGTACGGCATCTTTTAATTTTTGCGTCCATTTTTCGTCGTAACCAATACATCCGGCACATTTTATTTCATAATCCCATTTCCCTGCTTTTTCGCTGAATTCTACATAAGCTATGTCGAGGCCATCAAGAGAACTTCCACTCATTAAACCGATAACATTGTAAATCATAAAAATAAATTCCTATTTTAATTTTTTTGGATCCGATAAATATCGGATTTAGATTTGTTCAAATTTATAACTTTAAATATTGGCGCTTATCTTTCAAGCTTCTAAAAATCAATTCATGGTAGTAAATCTTAGCGACAAACATTCTCTGGTAAGCAATTGGCTAAGCGAACTGAGGAGTTTGGAGGTGCAAGTTGACCGGCAAAGATTTCGTAACAATCTTGAAAAGGTTGCAGAAATATGTGCTTATGAGATTAGCAAAACATTGCCATGGATAGAAAAAGAAATTACCACACCTTTAGGGATATCTACCTGTAAAGTTTTAGAAAAGCAACCAGTATTGGCCACTATTTTGCGCGCAGGCCTTGCGATGCATAATGGTTTTCTCAATTACTTTGATAAAGCGGACAATGCCTTTATCAGCGCTTATCGCAAACACAATGCTGATGGAAGTTTTGAAATAAGCCTTGACTATATTAGTTGCCCCGAAATGGAAGGCCGTGTGGTAATTATATCGGACCCGATGCTTGCAACGGGTGCCTCTTTGGTAAAAACTTTGCAATTTATTCGTGAATCTGGTAATCCTTCAGAGATTCATATTGCGTGCGCGCTGGCCTGCACCGTTGGTATTGAATATGTATTGCGTGCTGAACCCAATGCTTTGATCTGGTGCGGGGATATTGATGATGAATTAACAGCCAAAGGATACATTGTTCCAGGACTCGGCGACGCAGGCGATTTGGCTTATGGCGTAAAAGTTCAAATGTAATAAATTGGTCTTTTTTTTAAATATTGATTTTAATAATCTGTAAAAAAATCGATAACCTTAGCTTATCTTTAATATACCGAATTTTCTTAAAAAATGAAAAAGACCACTGCTTTCCTTAGTCTATTTTTGAGTATATCATTTTTTGCAAATGCTCAGGATCCTCATTTCTCTCAATTTTTTGCTTCTCCTCTTACTCTTAACCCGGCTTTCACAGGGAAATTTGATGGTACAGTAAGAGTTGCCGGCAATTATCGTAATCAATGGCCAGCATTCAATAATGTTTATACTACGTCTACCATAAGCGTGGATTTTGATATTTTAAAAAATAGGCTTCCTGATTATGACAGGTGGGGAGTCGGAATCATTGCACTTACCGATAAAGCAGGCAGTGGGGTGCTAACTAGTAATTATATCGGACTATCCACTTCTTATCAAAAAGCGCTGGACGAAGATGGCTTTAAACAAATAGGAGCGGGCTTCCAGGGATCGTATGGACAAAAAAGATTAGATAATACTAAATTATACTTTGCAGATCAACTTACCCCATTTGGATTCACCGGTGTTACCCAGGAAGTTTTTCAATACCAAAACCTGACAGTAAATTATTTAGATGTGAATGCCGGATTATTATATTCAGCTTCCACCAATGAAACTAACAATTTTTATATCGGTGCTTCTATGTATCATATTAATCGTCCCCACGAGAGTTTCCTTGGGGCAAGTTGGAATGTGGCTCCAAGGACCACCGTGAGTGCTGGAGGATATTTCCCGGTTTCTGATATTCTTACCTTACATACCAGCGCTATTTATCAGTACCAGGCAGGAGCCAGCGAACTTGTGTTCGGAGGTGCCCTGGCGGCCCCCATAGATTACCAAAGCGAAAATCCATCTAATGTTTACGCGGGTTTATGGTATCGGTTAAATGATGCGCTCATTCCTTACGTAGGGCTTGAATTCTCAGGCTTTAGGATTGGAGCTAGTTATGATGTAAACGTATCAGGATTAAAAGCGGCCTCTCAGAGCCGGGGAGGGATGGAAATTTCCCTAATCTATGTAAAACGTCCCCCAGGATTTAAAGGAATACCCTGCCCGAAATTTTAAAATTCCCATTGAACTCTTATTCTTTTTAAACGAAAGAAAATATTTGGAAGCAAAACTCCCTAAGACTATCTTTGCCGTCCTTTAAACAGAATGGCGCGTTGGTCAAGGGGTTAAGACGCCTCCCTTTCACGGAGGAATCACGGGTTCGAATCCCGTACGTGCTACAAAAGCTTTTCAATTAT
>JBDTGD010000207.1:0-3222 GCA_039937595.1 Ginsengibacter sp.
ATACCGTATATACTTTTTACAAAACCTTTGTTAATTCAATTCGTTAGTTTTAAAGTACAAATTTAATTTCTGTTACTTTTACTTATGAACCCAATAATCAGTTTTATTATGAGCAAAAAATTTATTCCCGTTCTTATCATTCTTATATTGGTAGGTCTTTTTATAGGTTATGGTGTGATGGGAAGAGGAGATAAGAGGAATGACGACCCTAAAACAAAATATGAAAAGGTGCTTCGCAATGTAGGGATCGTTTTAGAGCAGGGACATTATCAGCCCAAAAAAATAGATGATAATTTTTCGAGGGAGGTCTTGAAAAAATTTGAAGAAGAACTGGATCCTGACAAATATATTTTTACACAGGCAGACATTGATTCCTTCAAAAAATATGAAAATGTAATTGATGATGAAATTCATGGAGACGCCCCGCTTAAATCCTTTTATGCCATAAGCAATATTTATCTAAAAAGAATTGACGAAGTAGCTGCGTCTTACAAAGAGATGTTGAAAATACCATTTGATTTTAATAAGGATGAATACTTACAAACAGATGGTGATAAACGAACTTATTCATCAACTGTTGCTGAGAGGAAAGAATATGGCAGGAAAAGGCTGAAATACCTTGTACTGGTAAGATATGTAGACCTCCAGGAACAGAGAGACTCCAGTAAGAATAAGGATTCGGCCCGTAAGGCGGACTCTACTCTAAAGCGTGAATCCATGGAAATAGTCTCCCGCCAGATGGACCGTTATTTTGAAACTTTAAAAAATCACAATTCTATTGATGATCTGTTTAGCACTTTTGTAAATTGTATTACAGCTACTATGGATCCTCACACTACCTACATGGCTCCGGTAGATAAAAGAAGTTTTGATGAAATGCTCAGTGGTACTTTTTATGGAATAGGAGCACAGTTGCAGGAGAAAGATGGAAAAATAACCATTGCAAGCCTTATCACGGGAATGCCTGCATGGAAAACCAATGAGATTACTCCCGGTGATGAAATTATAAAAGTAGGAGAGGGGGATGCAACACCTGTGGACGTAACCGGATACGCTGTCACAGACGCGGTGAAACTGATTCGGGGCGAAAAGAGAGGTTCAGTTGTAAAACTTACATTGAAGAAAGCGGATGGAACAATAAAAGTTGTGGCGATTACCAGGGATAAAATTTCACTGGATGATACTTTCGCCAGAAGCGCCGTCATTAATAATGATGGCCACAAAATCGGGTATATCTATTTACCTGAATTCTATGCCAATTTTGATGATCCTTCGGCAAGACGCTCTGCTACAGATGTAGCCAAAGAAGTTGAGAAATTAAAAGCCGCAAATGTCGAGGGTATTGTTATCGATCTTAGAGGAAATGGAGGAGGATCATTACAAGATGTGGTAGACATGGTTGGTTTGTTTATAAAAGATGGTCCCGTAGTACAGGTGAAAGGCCGCGATGGCGCGGCAAGCGTTTTGTCGGATAGAGATAAAAGTGTTCTATATACAGGGCCACTGGCAGTAATGGTAGATGAATTGAGTGCTTCTGCATCCGAGATATTTGCTGCGGCTATACAGGATTATCACAGAGGAATTATTATTGGTAGCTCCTCCACATACGGAAAAGGAACTGTTCAAAGAAGTGTTTCCTTAGATCCACAATCAGAAAATCCATTTTTCAGCCATCCTAATGAAGGGCTTGGCGATGTAAAACTCACCTTTAGAAAGTTTTACAGAATCAACGGTGGCGCTACTCAACTGAAAGGTGTAGTTCCTGATATTATTATTCCCGACAGATTGGAAAACGCTAAACTTCGTGAAAAGGACAATCCTGATGCCTTACGTTGGGATGAGATTCCTAAAGCAACTTATACTTTATGGAATCCCGGATACAGCTACGCTCCTGTTATTGCCAGTGTAAATGCTGCTATCGGTACCAATAAAGATTTTGAAGGTATCAGAAAGCAAGTTTCCATGCTTGATAAATACAGGAATGAAGAGACTCCATTGGATATTGTGAAGTACAAAGAGATGCAGAAAAGTATCAATAATGCTGCGAAAGAATTAGATAAATATTCTCTTTCTCCGATAACGCTGCAAACCCATACTTTACCCGTTGATTCATTAGCTATGGCTTCGGATACCATGAAAGTGGCCAGGCAGGCTCAGTTTATAAAATCAATTGGAAAAGATATTTACATAGATGAAGCAGTAAAAGTTTTGGAAAAAGTAATTGGTGTAGAACAACTTGCTGAAAGAAAATAATTTCGAAAGAATCTTCTGATATTTTTTATAGTAAAACCGGCGATTAAGCCGGTTTTTTCTTATCGCAGCGTATGGCATTTTAGAATTTCACTTTCCTTAACAAACCCATCTAATGTGAAGCAAGCAAAGAAATATTTTCTTTTCCTGGTTTTCTTTGTGATCTTTAATTTCGATTATGCAAACAAATAATTTAAGAAGTCAATTTTTTTTAAGGGAAGATATTACGTATTTGAATTTTGGAGCTTTTGGGGCATGCCCGAAACCAGTCTTGGAAAGATGCCAGCGTTTCCAGGAAGAAGTGGAAGAAGATCCTACTGATTTTATGCTCGTAAAACTGCCACAATATTTAAACGAGTCAAGGGCCGCCCTTGCCGATTTTTTACAATGTAGCTCAGATGATGTGGTGTGTGTAACTAATCCATCTTATGGAGTTAATATAGTTGCCAGGAGCCTTAACCTTAAGGCCGGTGACGAAGTATTGGCAACAGAACTTGAATACGGAGCCTGCGATCGCGCATGGGAATATTACTGTGGCAAAAAAGGAGCGGTCTATGTCCGCCAAAAGATCCGTTTTCCAATAGCATCAAAAGAAGATTTTCTTTCACAATTTTTGAAGGGGATTACTCCAAGAACCAAATTAATTTTCATAAGTCAAATTACCAGTGCCACTGGTTTACGGTTACCGGTACACGAAATATGCAATTTTGCAAAAGAAAAAGGAATTCTCTCTTTCATAGACGGAGCGCATGCTCCGGGGCAGGTAGCCGTAAACTTGTCTGAATTGCAGGCAGATTTTTATGTAGGCGCCTGTCATAAGTGGATGCTTGCCCCAAAAGGCTCTTCATTTTTGTACGTTAGAAAAGAATTACAGGATTTTTTAGATCCATTATTGATAAGTTGGGGATACAATAGTGACCATCCGTCGTATTCCAGGTTTTTAGATTACCACCAGATGCAGGGTACCAAAGA
>JBDTGD010000208.1:0-2523 GCA_039937595.1 Ginsengibacter sp.
GGAAGCAAAGATGATTTACGAACATTCTTTTTTATTTCTTGTATCTCTTCTTTTTGTAGCGGCCGAAAATCCGTTGGTAGTTTTTTAAATTTTGCATTATAAATTTCCTTTACAAAAGGATCGTATTTTATAAATTTTGGCAATACTATTTTTTCGCCATTATATGGCCTGAACGCCGAAGTAAGGTCGCCGGAAACTATACGCCGCCAGTCGCTGATATTAGTTTCTTTAATTTCTTTTCCGGATTTTTTTGATAAGAATTTTTCTAAAAACTGTAAGGTAGAAGTATGATCAAATACCTGTGAATTGACCCATCCTCCACGAGACCACGGCGAAGCAATCAACATCGGAACCCGGTAACCCAATCCTACAGGGCCTTCGCGGGCATCGCCTTTATCCAAATCTTTCTTGTTCAATTCTTCCTGCATTGTTACATATTCACTGGTAGTATCTATGCCATCAGAAACTTTTCCGCTATTGGGGTCGTTGGGCTTTGGAGCAGTAAACGGAGGAATATGATCGAAATAGCCATCATTTTCATCATAGTTTAAAATGAAAATCGTCTTCTTCCATACCTCGGGGTCTTTGGTTAAAATATCCAGTACTTCAGAAACATACCAGGCCCCAAACCATGGCGCACTCGGATGATCAGAAAAATATTGTGGCGCTACGAGCCAGGAAACGGTTGGCAATTTTCCACTGTTTACATCATCTCTGAATTGAAACAAAACATCAGTTTTAGGCAATAAAATATTGCGCTCTGTTCCATTATCATCATAAGAAAACATTTCCATTTTATGAAAATCCGCTTCATTGACATTGGTAGTAAAAGCATTATTATGAAGGTTTTTTTCATAGTCCGATAACTCGTCAAAATTTTCCGGGCTCCATATCACCAACTCCTTTTTATACTTTTCAAGTTGTTGCTGTTTTTGATTTAATTTCTTTTCAATTTTTTGTGCATTATTCTTATTTGCCTTTTTTACTTGTTCCTGCAACGCGTTAATTTCTGCGGGCAATTCGCCAGACCTTTTCTTTAAAAAATCATAATGCGCTTTATGAAAGCGGACATTGTATTGGCTAAACCATTCCAGGTTATTATCTGTAAAATTAGAGAGCCAACTGTCAGCATCGTCTTCCAAATCAGATTGAAGACTAAGTTCATTTTGATATACACGCCAGGGAATTCCATTTTCCTCAAGCCGTTCCGGAAAAGTTTTCCAATCTGCTTCGATATTGTAATACAAATCAGAATTGCGAACATCTGCCAGCGCTCCGGGTTGTGAACGAATCTTGCCTGTCCAGAAAAATGTACGATTAGGAGTAGTGCCCGTAAGTGATGAACAAAAGTTTTGATCACAAACAGTAAAAGCATCAGCCAACGCATAATAAAACGGGATGTCTTCACGGTTGTAATGTCCCATCGTCAATGGCATGTCTTTGTATTCTTTGCCAGGCTGTTTCGCTTCCAGCCATTTATCATATTTTCCATAGTTACGGGCATCCGTTTGATTTTCCCAGGAGTGGGGAAGGCCTCCCATCCAGGTGGCTTTGGTGTCTTTCATATTCAGTCGAAAAGGCACATACTTTTTCCCGTCTTTATTAGTTTGCATCCACACAGGATCATTGCCCGGCAGGGTTATTATTCTTGGATCATTAAATCCGCGAACGCCTTGTAATGTTCCAAAACAATGATCAAAGGACCTGTTTTCCTGCATCAAAAAAACGATGTGTTCGGCGTTGTCAAATGTGGTGCCGGGGTCAGGATTGATCGCCATTGCTCTTTGAATAGATGCGGGCAAGCTACTCCACAGGCTTGTGCCGCCAGCGAGGAGTGATGCCTTCTTTAAAAATTCTCTCCTTGTATCCATAATAATTTATTAATCCCTGATGATAGCCATCCGATAATCAGTTGCTTGAAGAATTAAATACTTTGGCAATTATAGAGTTATCTGTATGGGTTTGATAAGAAAATAAATATCAATATGCTAATAAGCGGATAACTAAATAAAAATAATATAGCCGGTTCATAACGCTTCATCTGCTCAAATGCAGATAGCAATTTATCAAGCTAATTTTTTACGCAATTTAAAGTTTAAAAGTTGTTTTTCTTTATTGACCTTTAAGGAATAACTTATTTGCAGGAATAATCTGACGGGGAACTCCAGGACCCTTATAGAACGCATCCAACCAAAATCCTCCCAACGAATTGAAATAATCAATCCGGATAGCGTGTCGTCCTGCCGTAAGATTAATATCGCCGGATTTTCCAATTACCCCGTGAGAGCCATCGTTGTCCACAACTTTTTTGTCATCGATATAAAGATTGCTGCCATCGTCCGAACTGGTGTAGAAAGTATATTTTCCAGGATTATTAATCTCTATATATCCTTTGAAAGCCACACCGAATATATCATTATCTAAAAGTGGTAGTATCTGTTCCCTGTTTAATTGGAATTCAGATGAAACCCAACTTTTAAAAGGAGTCAGTTTGCTAAAATCTGGTATTGACGTCCAATTTTT
>JBDTGD010000209.1:0-4724 GCA_039937595.1 Ginsengibacter sp.
CACTGACTGTTTTCACAGAGATACGTGCCAACCTGGTTGGCCACTTATCATGTTACGGCATGATTTTTTGAGGCTGCAAAGGTACAACGAATTTTTAAATTTATAAATTGTTTTCAGGGCTTACACCGATAATATCCAGTTATACTTTTAAAAAGTTAAAATGGTGAATGATTTTCTTTGGCTGGAAAATTTCTTTGGCGTTTGTCAATTCACGTTTATTGCTTTTCAAATCAAACGAATTAATAAGCAATCTTATACTTGAGACTTTCTTCTTACAAACAGGTTGCGGAAGATTTACAATAAATGTTTTGCAAAGGGAAACTGATCAGTAAACGAATAAATATTGGAATTTCTTATTTAGTGTTTCGGTTTTTTTGTTTGCTCTTTCTTTCGAACGTGATTAATCTATTCTATATCTATTGGATGGAAATAAAACAGGAACGCTTCTGACAAACAATTCATGATCAGATGAATGAAAAACAAATATTTATAAGATGATTCTATTTCAGATTGTGATACACTTTTTGTACATCATCGTCCTGTTCCAGGTTATCTACCAGTTTTAATACTTCGTTGGCATCTTCTTCTGACAGTTCGACCGTTGTTGTGGGGATACGGGTAAGCTCTGCCGTAACTACTTCAATCCTTTTTTCATCAAGAGCCTTGTTCATATTACCAAATTCATTGAAGGGCGTCCGAATGATAATGTGGCCTTCACTGTCTTCTCCGATCTCTTCAAGGCCATAATCTATCAACTCCAATTCAAGTTCTTCGGCATCCAGCTTTTCATTTTTAATTTTAAATTCCCCAAGGTGATCGAACATAAACGAAACACTTCCGCTGGTACCAAGCGAACCTCCGTTTTTATTAAAGTGCATGCGGACATTGGCTACAGTCCGGGTGGGATTGTCTGTAGCGGTTTCTACTAATATCGCAATGCCGTGTGGAGCGTAACCTTCATACACTTCTTCATGATAATCGGTTTTATCTTTTCCCATAGCCCGTTTTATCGCAGCATCCACGCGGTCTTTAGGCATGTTCACCGCTTTGGCATTGATGATGCAACGACGCAACGATGCATTATTATCCGGATCGGGGCCGCCTTGTTTTACGGCAATATCTATTTCTTTACCGAGTCTTGTAAATTGTTTGGCCATTTTATCCCAACGCGCAAACATGGTTGATTTTCTTACTTCAAATATTCTTCCCATAGTTATTTATTTGAGCTTTCAGCTTTGAGCTTTCAGCCTCTTAAATTGCCGCAAATCTAAATTCTAAAAGCTAAACTCAAAAATTAAAAATTAAATGAAAGCTCCATAGTCTGAATAAAACCCGGAAATTTCCAGTAAACTATTCTTTTTGGAAAGTTTTTTGTATTCAAATAATTTTGCACGCTTTTAGTTTTTTAATTTAAAATACCCGGGAGGGACACAGATATGAAAGTAATGAAGTTTGGCGGTACAAGCGTTGGCAAACCTGAAAGAATGGCTTCTATCAAAACGCTGATCACAAAAGACGATGAACCAAAAATAGTAGTGTTGAGCGCTTTGAGCGGAACTACCAATGCGCTTACAGAAATAAGCGCCGCACTTTCCAATGGAGACCGCGTAGCTGCCAAAGAACGCATTGACGCGCTGGAGCAACATTACCAGGATTTTATCAGGCAATTGGTAAAGACAGATAAAGATTACAAAAAAGCAAAAGAAGTTCTTGCAGAACATTTTGAATTTTTGAATATTATTTTAAAAATTTCTTTCAGTGAAGCACTGAATAAAGACATACTTGCGCAGGGCGAGTTGTTAAGCACCAAACTTTTCAGCTTATATTTAGAGGAGCAAAACATTCCGCATGTATGGCTGGCAGCGCTTGAATTTATGACAATAGATTCAGCGGGAGAGCCGCAGGTAGGAAGTATAAAGGTGAAATTGTCGCAACTTTTACAAGCTCATAAAGACACCAAACTTTTTATTACACAAGGGTACATAGCACGCAATGCCAAAGGAGAAGTAGACAACCTCAAACGTGGTGGCAGCGACTACAGCGCTTCATTGATAGCGGCAGCAACTGATGCTACCGTTTGCGAAATATGGACTGACATTGACGGCATGCATAACAACGATCCGCGGATTGTAAAAAATACGCATCCCATTAAGCATCTTTGCTTCGATGAGGCCGCAGAGCTTGCCTATTTCGGCGCTAAAATTTTGCATCCTGCCAGTATTTGGCCTGCGCAATATTTTAATTTTCCGGTAAGATTAAAAAATACACTGGAGCCTGATGCGCCCGGCACACTGATAGAAAGCTTCTCAGATACGGAAGGTGTGAAAGCCATTGCAGCCAAGGATTCTATTACGGCTATTAAGATAAAAAGCAGCAGAATGCTGCTGGCTTACGGGTTTTTAAGAAAAATATTTGAGGTGTTTGAAAAATACCAGACTTCAATTGATATGGTTACTACTTCCGAAGTTGCCGTTTCCCTTACTATTGATAACAGCACTCACTTGAATGATATTATTAAAGAACTGGAAATGTTTGGAACCATAGAAATAGATACCAATCAAACCATTGTTTCCATCGTAGGATATCACATTTCCAAAACCGAAAATCTTCTTGCAAAAGTTTTTGATAGCATCACAGAAATTCCGGTTCGTATGGTGAGTTTCGGAGGAAGTCAACATAATATTTCCATTCTTATTTCGCAAGATCAAAAAGATAAAACCTTGCAATTATTGAATAAGGGGTTGTTTGATTAGAAAAGATAAAAATTTATAGCTGGTAAACGATTCAACTGGCTTCCCAGGCAAAGTTTTGGCTAATAGTAAAATATTTTACGTGAGATTATAAACCTCGTGCATTTGTTCTTTTAAGGCTGGATATAAATTTTTAAAAACCTTATAATTTTCTTCGTGCTTTTTGTGATTTTTTGAATCAGGCGATACGGTTTGGTTTATTGTCGGTTTTAATGATGAATAATTTTTGATCATTTTCATTGCCTTCATATTTAACAATGCAGCCCCGATCGCTGATGAGTCTTCTTTTTCAAAAACAAAAAGTTTCTTTCCGGTGATGTCCGATAAAATTTTCATCCATATTTTGGAATGAATTAACCCTCCCCCAACAATCAGCTTCTCAATTTTTGAAGTTGACGATTCCACAATTTGTAATACCTGGTTCATGGAATAGCAAATGCCTTCCAATGCCGCACGTAAGAAATGCGCCTGTGTGTGAAAAGATTTAACTCCAAAAAATACGCCGCTGGCTATTCCATCCCAAACCGGCGCCCTTTCCCCATGCAGGTAGGGTAAAAAAATCAGTCCTCTGCTTCCCGCAGGTATGGAATCAACCGTTTTAAAAAAAGTTTCATAATCCTTTTCAGAAGGCTTTTCTATATTTAAGAAAGTCTCAAATAACCACTGGATCACGTTTCCGCCATTATTTACCGGGCCACCGCAGATAAAGGTTTTATCATCCAGCAAATAATTAAAAGTCATTTCCTTAAAATTAAAAACAGGTTTTGGGTTGGCGATTCTTACTGCCCCACTCGTGCCTATCGTTAAAGCTGCGGTGCCTTTGTCAATCGCATAACTTCCAAGATTAGCCAGGCATCCATCACTTGCTCCAATGCAAAATGATGTTTCAGCAGAAAGAGATAATGAATTTAATATTGAAGCATCAGCATTTTTCCTGATGAAATCAGCAGACTTAGGTTCGGAAAGTTGAGCAGCATTTATTCCACATAATTTCAAAGAAGCCATATTCCATTGCAAAGTTTTGATATTAAATAAACCGGTTGCAGAAGCACTGGAATGGTCTATTTCATAAACACCAAATAACCGGTACCAGATATATTCTTTGATGGAAATAAATTTAAATGCAGCCTTGAAAACAGAAGATTGATTTTCTCTCAGCCAGATAATTTTACAAATCGGAGTCATGGGATGAATCGGCGTTCCGGTGGCTTTATAAATACTTTTTGCCTCTTTAGATTTCCTGATCTTCGCCGCTATTTTTTCACTCCTGGTATCAGCCCATGTTATTAAAAGAGAAATCGGTTTATTTTCTTTGTTTACTGCTATCAGCCCATGCATCGCGCTGCTGAAACTGATGGAAACCGGAGGATATTTTATAGCACCAACTACTTTTTGGATGCATTCTGTAAATGCATCCCATATAATTTCAGGGTCCTGCTCTGAATATCCGGGTTTAGTGCTTTGTGTAGAATAATACAATTGGGAATCAGCGAGAATTGTTCCTTTACTGTCCATCGCGATGGCTTTGGTGCTGCCGGTGCCGATGTCTATTCCAATGATGTAGGGTTGATTTTTTTCTTTAGCCATTATTCAAAAGTAATAATAAGGACATGAAAATTATCAATATCCTCTCACATTCTTTCCTTCCATATAATTAAGAAATGCGTTGTTCACCACGCGGTTGCCGCCGGGAGTAGGATAATTGCCTGTGAAATACCAATCGCCCAAATTCGTAGGACAGCTTTCGTGCAGGTCTTCTATGGTTTGGTAGATTACTTCTACCGGGATATCTATTTCAGGTGGCGTAATTAGTTCAGCTATTTTATGATCAATTTCGTCCAGGGAAAAAGGCTTGTAAATTTCTCTCACAACATTCTCCGTATGTAATTGATTGTTTCGCTTCAATTCTTTACACTTATTAACAAGACATCCCAACAGCGATTCCATTCCCCGTTCTTTTATCAACGCCATGGC
>JBDTGD010000210.1:0-2596 GCA_039937595.1 Ginsengibacter sp.
GAGCGCCAAAAGAAGTTGAGTCTTTTGCTTTTTCCTGTATGGCTTTTACAACAGGTTCATAAGCATGACCAAGTATCATTGGTCCCCAGGAATTGATGTAGTCAATATATTTATTTCCATCCTCATCAAAAAGATAAGCGCCTTGTGCAGACTTAATAAATAGGGGAGTGCCGCCTACATTTTTAAATGCGCGAACAGGAGAATTTACGCCGCCAGGAATTGATTGTTGAGCGCGGGAAAAAAGGATTTTGCTTTTATTAATATTCATAGTAGTGAATGGTGAATGGAGAATCGTCAATGGGGAGTTCTTTGAGAAATTAATCCGCTTAACAATTTAAATGTTCGAATCATACTTTCCTCAAGCTGGTTTAATTCTATATTATCTAAATATTTTAAATCGTTGGCAATATCTAAAGCAGCATCAATTTCTACAATTGCCTCTCGAAATTTCATAATACCTTTTTCTTTCAACATCTGATTTTCTTGAAGACCCTTCCGCAATATTGAGGTGAACAGATAATGCTGCTCTTCTTATCTGACTAATCATTCCAAATTTTTCTTCGGGCGGAAGATGTTTTGTCAGGTTATAAGATTCTGATACAAATTTTTTAGAGAAAGTATAAACATCAAGGCTTTGGTGATTCAATTTAAGGAACATAATAAATGATTTTCGGTGAATAGGCAACTTAGTGAATGAGCTTCATTATCGAATTTAAGTTAAAAAAATCACTATTCACCATTCACGATAGCAGTTTACAAGCATCTTTTGCAAAATAAGTTGCAATCAAGTCAGCACCTGCTCTCTTAATAGATGTAAGACTTTCTAAAATTGCCTTATTTTCATCAATCCAACCCATTTTTGCAGTGGCTTTTATTAAAGCGTATTCTCCACTCACATGATAGGCGCTAACGGGAATATGTACACTATTCTTTACTTCTCTTATAATATCGAGATATGCCATTGCTGGTTTTACCATTACAATATCCGCACCCTCCTCTTCATCTGCCAGCGCTTCTTTTACCGCTTCGATTCGATTTGCATAATTCATCTGGTACGTTTTTTTATCACCAAAGCCAGGCGCAGAATCCAATGCATCGCGGAATGGGCCATAAAAACAGGAAGCGTATTTGGCGCTATAAGCCATGATACCTGTTTTGGTGAAATTATTTTGCTCCAGCGCTTCACGAATGGCGCCTATACGGCCGTCCATCATATCACTTGGCGCAACAAAATCTGCTCCGGCAACTGCATGGCTAAGACTCATTTTTACCAAAGCTTCTACCGTTTCATCGTTTACGATTTCGCCATCTTTTACGATGCCGTCATGTCCATAAGATGAATACGGATCCAATGCAACGTCCGTCATTACTACCATTTCGGGAACCGCATTTTTAATCGCTTTAATACTGCGTTGCATCAAACCATCTGGATTCCAGGATTCTCTGCCTGTATTATCTTTTAATTCATCAGGCGCTTTTATAAAGAGTAAAACACTCTTGATTCCCAGGTCCCATAATTCTTTGATTTCTTTAAGCGTGCCATCTATGGAACGCCTGTAATAGCCCGGCATTGAAGGAATTTCAAAAACTATATTTTCACCTTCGTCAATAAATAGGGGAGCAATAAAATCGCTGGGTGTGAGAATAGTTTCAGCTACCATACTTCTAATTGCAGGGTTGCTTCTTAATATTCTATATCGTTTCTGTAAGTACATTTTTAAAATCTTTTTGATAATTCATCCTGGTTTTGACGAAAGTGATAAACAGCATAAACAAACACTTGTTTGTCATCAATTTCATAGATAATTTTATACGGGAAAATTCTTAAAGCGACCGATCGGGTTGTTTTTTTTTCAGAAGTAAAAGAATAATATTGGGGATGCTGTTTCAATTTTGTATAAAAAAAAGATAACTCATTAAGAAAGCGTTCTCCTAAGCCGGTTTGCTGATTTTCATAGTAGCAGTAAGCGTTGTTTGTATCTTTTTCAGCTTCAAAAGAAATAATAATATTATAATCCATTTTTATAATTTCTACGAATTCTTTCATGGGCTTCTTCTACCGAGCATCCTTTCATATCACTTTTAAAAAAAGCACTTCTTCGCTCCTCGATAAAGGCTAATTCTTCATTCGAATATTTATAATCAGAATCATTATATTCATTGGCTAATGCAAGCAATAATCCAATTAGCTTTTCATCTGCATCTTCTACAATTTCTAATAAAACCTGTTTTTTATCAGTAAGAACCATAGTAATTATTTTTACAAATTTACCTAAAATCTTTGGATACATGATACGGCAGTAAAGCTGAACTTGGAAATTATTTATTGGAGCTACAAATGTGAAATATCTACCCAATTTTTTGGATTCAAACATGCCTGCAACATTTTATCTTCTTCGCTTCCCGGCTTTGGGTGATAGTCATATTCAAATCTTACCGTTGGTGGCAGGCTCATTAAAATACTTTCTGCGCGGCCATTTGTTTTCAATCCAAATAAAGTGCCCCGATCATGGATCAAATTAAATTCCACATAGCGGCCTCGTCTTATTTCCTGCCAGTGTTTTTGTTCGACAGTAAACGAACAATTTTTACGTTT
>JBDTGD010000211.1:0-21795 GCA_039937595.1 Ginsengibacter sp.
CAAGTAATTTGTAGGGTAAATAACAAACCATCTAAGAGTAAATATCATAGGTAGGTTATCTGATTATATGTGAAAGCACATAGATTCGAACTGCGAACAAAGTAATTGCCTGTCTACTTATAATCTACAATCTATCCGGCGACCAACTACATTCTATAAAATCACGGGCTATACCGGTCGCTTTACTGATAAATTTACTCCCACGGCCAACTGCATACAGGCGCAGTATCTGTCTGATTTTAAACATTTCAATTGGTATGTTGGACATAATTTATCTCGGTTGGTTTTGATTAAAACAACCTATTTTTATCCTACAAAAACAACTTTTCTTTTATACTTTTTTTCAGGGGGCAATTTCAGCCGGAATCAAGGGGTCAATTTGAAATGGCGAATGGGGGAGCAGTTTCATTTGGCCGAAGGGGGGCAATTTGGGTGGGTTTTCCAGTATATAAAAAGGATATATTATTTATAGGATATATTATTGAAATAAATCCCGCATAATTTCTTATTAATTGGCATCCGCGCAATGTGGTCCTAAAAGTTCAGCTGCAATAATTATCAATCATTATTTATTTATGGAAAGTAGAAGTAACAATTTATCCATATCTCCATTCATTGTTCTTTGCAATTCTTTTACCAGCTCTTCAATCTGAGTATTTATAGTAGCCGGATTATTCGAATTATTTGTTACCAAGTCGAGAGAGAAATGCTCGCTAAAAACTTCCTTTGCAGCGATATTCTTTAAATATAGATAGTTAACTAAATCAAATACTACATTAATATTTCCTCCAATCCCGTTTTCCAACCGGGAAAGCAATACCTGAGTAGTATTTATATTCTCTGCTAACTCAGATTGGGTCATTTTCAAAACATGTTCTCTTATCATCTGAACCCTCCGTCCAAATTCAATCATGTCCAGCATTAATCTAATTTTTGGTTTTCTCAATATTAATATAAACTTCTGAAATTAGAGGATTTATTCTTATTCTTAGGGAAAAATGAGTCAAACAATAAATCAAAAGAAATCTGTGAGTAAGCTTTGCTTTAGTATGAGCCATTGAAAGTTTTACGAAACTCATTAGAACGAAGTTAAATAAAAATAGAAATAATAAAAGAGAAAAATAAAAACACGCTTATACTGAAAAAAAATAAAAGAGTAGAGTAGGGGTGATTTTAAGAAAACGGCCGTTTAATTAAAATCTTACCAATGTTTGCGAACATATGAATTGATGAACTAAAAATAATTTGTTTATCTTTAAATAAAAAAGTTTCTTTTGCTTGAATCCTCACGATATGATGAAAAAGCGTTGCTCGCGGAGATTGCTATAGGGAATGAATGCGCGTTTAAAAAATTATTCGACTTGTATAAAGAGCGCTTTTACTCGGTAGCGCTGAAGATGACTCGATCCGATGAAGTGTCTGAGGATATTGTTCAGGATGTCTTCATGCATATATGGAGTAAGCGTGAAAGTATTATGGATGTTGAGAATCCCTCTTCTTATTTTTTTACTTGTGTTTACAGAAGAGTGTATCAGCATTATCGGAAGATAGCTCTTGAAAAAAAATTATTACAAGGAGTATCCTCTATAAAAGAATCTGCGAATACCACTGAAGAAATAATATTGGCTCATGAAAGTGAAAATCTGGTATCGCAGGCGATAGCGAAGCTTCCGCCCCAGCAACAATTAGTATTCAAACTTAGCAAACAGGAAGGACTCTGTAGAGAAGATATCGCGTGTCAATTACATATATCCCCAAATACAGTAAAAAATCATCTCTCTAATGCAATTAAATTTATCCGTGTTTTTTTGCGCAATTCCCATGCTAGTTTTCTTATTATATTTTGGCTTTTTTAAAAAATTATTTTTTACGGAGTAGTACAAACACCTCTTTCGTGCATCTGTCTATTATACGATTGTAAAATATAGCTGCAATGTCATTATCTAAAGAGAGGATTCATTATTTATTAGAGGTTTATATTTTTAAAAGCGCGAGTGCCGCCGAAGAACGTGAACTCATGGACTGGATTCTTGAAGCCGGAGAAGATTCTGAATTAAAAAGTTATGTGCTTGATACCTGGAATCATTATAAACCGGTAGAGGATCTTTCTTATGTAAATTGGGATAAAATATATTCCCATGTAATGGGGCCACCGGTCGTTTCTATGGAACCAAAAGTGAGGAAAATGAGATGGGCAAGACTAACTGCGATAGCGGTGCTCCTGGTTGCGTTGGCAGCAGGAACTTATCTCTACCTTAACATTACTTCCCATGCGCAGCAATCAATTGCAACCGTAGAACCTAAGCAAAATGACATAGCTCCGCCTTCGGACAATAAAGCAATACTAACCCTCGCCGATGGAACGAAGATCGAAATAGACAGTACTGGAAAGGGAACTCTTGCGGTGCAAGGGAGTGTGCAGATTATCAAAAAAGCCAATGGAGAGATTAGGTATGCAGGAACTGCTGCTGGTGAGGTTAGCTATAATACGCTAAGTGTTCCAAGGGGTAGCAAACCAATGAGCCTCAGACTATCTGATGGTAGCAAGGTGTGGATCAATGTAGGATCGAGCCTGACATACCCCACTGCTTTTATAGGGAATGAAAGAAAAGTAAAGATCACCGGTGAGGCCTATTTTGAAGTAATTCACAATGCAAGGATGCCCTTTATTGTACAGAATGGTGATGTAACGATAAGAGATTTAGGAACTCATTTTAATGTGAATTCTTACGCAGACGAACCTGCAGAACGAATTACGTTGCTTGAAGGTTCGGTTCGCATTAGCAACAATGCACTTTCCCAATTACTAAAGCCAGGCCAGCAAGCTCACATTAACGATAATAGCAATAGTAATATTAAAGTATCGAATGATGTGGATATGGATGAGGTGATGGCCTGGAAGAATGGTAAATTTATGTTTGATAAGAATATGGATATAGGCACTATTATGCGTCAGATATCACGTTGGTATAATGTGGACATTGAGTACCAAGGAAAAATCAATCAGCGTTTCTGGGGATCCATTTCAAAGGATGTAAATGTATCGCAGGTACTGAAAATACTGGAGGCAACGAAAGGAGTGAAATTTAGAGTAGAGGGGACTAAGATAATTGTGATGCCTGCCTCCCCCTAAATGTTTTTTAAGTTAACTGTACAAAAAACCGGGAAGTGTTTGAGCCACTACCCGGTAAAAAGTCCAGGCTAACCTTATAATAAATCGCTGAAGACTACTATTTCATTAACCTAAACTAAAACAAAGTTATGGATTTAAAAGTTCATTATTACTGGTGGCATCTTTTGCCTAAAGTACCGAAACAAACGCTGAAGACTATGAAGCTAATCGCCATCATATTATTTGCAGCATGCATCCAGGTAAGTGCACGTGGATATTCCCAGATCACGCTTTCCGAGACTAACACACCATTGCAGAAAGTATTTCAGGAAATACAGCAGCAAAGTGGTTATGATTTCGTAGCCACTTATGAAACTTTTAAGGAAGGCGGAAACGTTACTGTAAACGTGCGGAATGTATCCCTGCAAAAAGCCATTGAAGAATGCCTGAAAGGGAAGTCACTTACCTACGTGATTATTGGTAAGACTGTGGTGGTGCGTGCTGAAGAAAAAACTGACCACAATACCGGTAATAATACCATTGCTTTAGAGCCTTTATCGCCGCCGCCAGTTGAAATTCATGGGAGAGTAGTGAACCAGAAAGGTGACCCTCTGCAAAATGTATCAGTATTAATAGCAGGTACTAAAATAGGAACAACGACGAATAGTGATGGCCGTTTTATACTCACTTCACCTGATGACAAAAATGTGGTATTAGAAATTTCCAGTGTAGGATATCAAATGAAAAAGGTAAGTGTGGGGAAACAGAGAGAGATTAATGTTACTTTGGAGTTGGAAGCTACAGGATTGAATGAAGTGGTGGTCGTGGGATATGGAACAGAACTAAAAAAGGATTTGATTGGTGCAGTAGGATCTGTGTCTCGTAAAGATTTTGGGGATGTATCTGTGAGTAATGCCTCTCAATTACTTAGCGGTAAAATTGCAGGTGTTCAGGTTGTGAACAATAGTGGCGACCCCGGTTCTGGCTCCCAGATTGTTATTAGAGGAACCGGCTCTTTCACGAGTGTGGCCCCGTTATATGTAATTGACGGCATTCAGAGCGATGCATCCATTTTTAACTCTTTAAGTCCATTTGATATTCAGGATATTAGGGTATTAAAAGATGCTTCTTCTGTAGCGATCTATGGCGCGCAGGGTGCTAATGGAGTAGTTATTATTACAACGCGGCACCCTAAAAATGGGCCTCCAACAATATCTTATGATGGATATGTAGGCTTTTCAAGCCCATGGAAACAACTTAAAATGATGGATGCCAGCCAATATACTTCGATAGTAAAAGAATGGTACGAAAATGAAGGCATTCCAATACCTCCGAGAGTAGCCTCTTCAGATGCTTTGGTAACCAAAACGGATTGGCAGAAGGAGATGTTTAGGACGGGTATTACTTCTGAGCATCATATAAATATCGGAGGTGGGTCTGACCATATCAACTATACTGCATCATTAGGGTACACCAAGCAAGAAGGTGAGGTGATAGGACCGGATTTTCAGCGTGTTAATTTCAGAGTACGACTGGAAGAATATATCGGTGCGAAGAAAAGAATTAAACTAGGCCAACAGCTACTTACCCAATATAGTGTTAGAACGGGAACCGCTCCTAGTGTTTCCTCGGGTTTAAGAATGCCGCCATATATCCCGACTTACGATTCCACAAATTTATTAGGTGGTTTTGGAATTGCTACTAGTGCCCTTGATGGAAATGATGCGACCAATCCTTTGATAGTCCCCAGTTTATTCGATACTAAGAGCCGCGGATTAAATAATTATGTGCAATTGTATGGTGAAATAAGTATCATTAATGGACTAAAATTCAGGTCTCAGATTGGGACATCCTTTGATTTTAATCAAAGTTATAGTTATAACCCTACTTATGCAGCCAACCAATTAGTAACGCAGAATCAGATAAACGAAACTTACAATTACGGGTTGAGTTATATTTTCGAAAATTATTTCACCTATAACAAACAATTTGGAAAACATGGATTAAATGTAACCTTAGGTAATTCTTACAGAGACGGTGGAATATTAAGGTCTGTTGGCTTGGTAGGAAGTGATTTCGCTAACGACCAAATTCATCAGATTGGAGTGGCAAAAACTGTGAATTTTACTTCAGGCCAGGCCAATTCCACAGCAAGGTTCATTTCTTATTTTGCCAGGATTAATTATATCTATAACAATAAGTATATTTTAAATTTAACCGGACGTCGTGATGCTACTTCATTATTTTCCGAATCTAATCGTGTAGGTTATTTCCCATCTGTGGGTTTGGGCTGGAGGTTATCTGAAGAGGATTTTCTGAAAAAAATCACTTTTATATCTGATTTGAAATTGAGAAGTAGCTGGGGTATAACTGGTAATTCCAATATACCTGGGTTTTCTTATCAATCCAATGTATGGACGGGTTCAGGAAACAGTGTAGTATATCCGTTAGGGCCAGATAAAGCTTTAATAAATGGAGCTACAGTCGCCGTACCTTCTACCCCTAATTTGAAATGGGAAACTACTACCACTTTTGATATAGGGGTAGATGCTTCTTTTTGGGGTAATAAGATTAGTCTTAGTGCAGGGTATTATAAACGTAATAACAAAGATTTGCTGGTTAGCGTCCCTCTACCTCCTTCCGCAGGATATGGTGGAGTGGATGGGGCAAGTAGTAGCCAATTAATTAATGCGGCTTCAGCCATAAATAAAGGTTTTGAATTAACTTTAAGTTATAGTGGAAAAGCGGGTAATTTGATATATAATATAAATCTAAACGGCACCTATAATAAAAATGAAGTTACATCCTTGGGGACACAAGGGGCAGTACCAATTATGGATGGTGGATTTTTTGATGTTACTTATATGTCCAGAACAGATATGGGTCATCCTATTGGATCCTTTTACGGCTTTGTGTATGACCATGTGGCAATTGATCAGGCTGACGTGGAAAAGTATAATGAAATCGCAAAGAATAAAACTGGGGATGTAAATGCGATTTACCAGGAAGGGTTACTTCCGGGAGACCGGATTTTTAAAGATGTAAATGGAGACGGACAAATTACCCAGGCTGACAGGACCTTTTTAGGATCACCGATTCCAAAATGGATGTATGGTTTCAATATCAATCTTGGATTTAAGCAATTTGATTTTATGGCTTCTTTGCAAGGTATAGCCGGTGTACAGATCATAAATGGCATGAAGTTTTATCTGGAAGGCTTCTTCCTTCCGTTTAATGCAAAAACTGATGTGTTGAATCGCTGGCAGAAACCCGGAGACATAACTGACATTGCAAGGGTTGGACAAAACCCCGGAACATCTGCTAATTTAAGACCCTCCTCCTGGTATGTTGAAAATGGAGCGTATGCCCGTATAAGAAACGTAACTTTTGGCTATACTATTCCTCAGTCAAGTCTCAAGCATCTGTCTGCTAATGTTATTTCTAACATCCGGCTTTACTTAACAGCTCAGAACCTCTTCACTTTTACAAAATATTCAGGCTATGATCCCGAAATCGGCTCTGGAGATTTTATTTTTTCCAGAGGAATTGACATGGGTGGAATTCCCCAGGCAAGAACCTTTATGGTAGGAGTACAGGTTGGATTTTAATTATAGTTAATTATAAAACGATAAAAACATGAAAGCAATTATTTGGTTTTTAGCTATCATCATAGTAGCAATAACATCTGCGGGATGTAAAAAGGAATTATTGGATGTTGAAAATGAAAATTCTTATACTGATGAATCTTATTTTAAAACTCAAACACAATTTAATGAAGCCGTTATAGCTACCTATGCTGTTTTTAATAATGGAGGTATGATGGTGCGGGAGTGGTACTTTATTTTTGATTTGCTCGGTAATGACGCTGATAAAGCCCAGCCTCTGGTGGGTACAGAATTAGAATTAGCTGACTATACTTTTAATAACAATAACTATGATATTAGTATGCTCTGGGCTTCTTTATATAGAATGATATTTAGAGCAAACCTTGTATTAAATGTTATTGAAAAATGGCAACCGGAAACTCAGTCTGACAAAGAGTTAAAAAAACAATATATTGCTGAAGCTCATTGGTTACGAGGATTTGCTTATTTCTATTTAGTAACAAACTGGGGCAGGGTGCCGGTAAAGTTAGATTACGAGGATGCTCATAACAATGCGACACCTCGCTCAACTGTTGAAGAAATCTGGGGGATAGTAGAAAATGAATTTAAACAATCAATCCCTGATCTTCCTGTTGCATATGCTTCTGAAGACAAAGGCCGTGCTACTAAAGGTGCAGCTATTGGCTTTTTAGGTAAGAGCTATTTATTCCAAAAGAAGTATGATTCAGCGAGAACAGAATTAGAAAAATTGACGACTTCTCCTTATACTTATCAACTTGATCCCAGTTTCGATCATTTATTTAGCAAGGATAATATAAATTCTCCCGAAATTGTGTTTGCTGTTAATCATGTTTATACAACTGCTAATACACAATATTATATGTTTGGAGGTTGGGAAGGACCTAATGGACGGACGGCTCATACGGGGCGTGCTCAAGAATACGGCTTTAACGATTGGCAGAACGTGGTTGCCTCAGATGCTCTTGTGGGTTCCTACAAATATGACAACCCGGTTACAGGCACCTCCTACATTGACCCACGAGCTAAATATACTTATTATGGTAATGTGGAAAACGGTGGTGATATAGATTATTGCAACAGTTGCTCTGGCGGCCCTATTCCATACCCGAATGATTTATTTGGAAATAGTTGGCGCAAATATGAACCTTATGAAATTCAAAAATTTACTGAAGCTCCAATGAGCAGTATTAATACAATAGTAATGAGATATGCAGATATTCTATTAATGTTAGCCGAATGTAATATAGATGGCACATCGCCGGATATAAAGAAGGGAATAGAATATATAAATGATGTCAGAAACCGGCAGGATGTAATGGCAGTAAATTATCCATTGACACTGGATCAAAATGAAGCACAAATAGCTTTACGGCGTGATCGCCGTATTGAGTTGGCAGGCGAGCAATCCAGGTGGTTTGATCTTAGACGTTGGGGGATAGCTAAAGAAGTTTTAAAGGCTGAAAAACCTGCTGGTCAGGGGCAACAATCTTTTCAGGATAAAATGGTTTTGCTTCCCATTACATCAGCCGAAATAGATGCAAATCCCGCTGTGGCATCCGATGTGAGTAATGATTGGAATTAAATTATAAAATTCCTGGCTGAAACATATTATGGCAACTTACAAACATAACAATGAGGTATAACAAGTCTATAATTGTATTTTTAATAGGCGCTCTTTTTCTGTTTTTTAAGTGTGAAGCTCAAAAAGATATTGATAGAGTAGTTCCTAAGCAAAATGGGAAGCTTTATTCAATCGCAATTCAAAATTCCATTCTTGAGATTGATCCAACAGTAGGAGGTAGAATTACTTCTCTTAGTATTCATGGGGAAAGTTTTTTAACTGATAGTACCATCAATGATTTTAACTGGGGCTCTACTTTTTGGCCGAGCCCTCAGAGTGAATGGAATTGGCCTCCTTCCGCAGAAATAGATAATAAGCCTTACACCGTTACATTGGAAAATAACGAAGTAAAGATGGAAAGTCAAAAAGACCCTAAGACAGGATTAGTAGTAACTAAAGAATTTTCGGGAAGTAAAAAAAACGGGTTTTACACATTGAAATATACACTTACCAATCAATCGGATAGTTCGCAAAAAGTAGCACCCTGGGAAATTACGCGGGTTAAAATAAATGGGTTCACATTTTTCCCTATGGGAGAAGGAGAAAGAACCGGAGGTTTGATCCCCTTAACAACCGAAACGGATGGAATTTGTTGGTTTACTTATGTTCTTGCCAACTTACCCAAAAAGGGAGACAGGCAATTATATTCTGACGGCCACGAAGGGTGGGTGGCAGAGGTTAATGGGAATTTTATTTTAATTAAAAGATTTCAGGATGTGCCTTTTGACAGAATAGCTCCTAAGGAAGGAGAAATTGAGCTCTATACAAGCCCTATTGTACAAAATCAAGGTTATGTAGAAATTGAGAACCAAGGCGCGTACGAAGAATTAGAGGTAGGCCAATCTTCTACCTGGGAAGTAAATTGGTATTTAAAAAGACTACCTGCAGAAATTGAAGCAAAAGCGGGCAATCCTAAATTAGTCTCTTATGTGAGAAGTTTAATTAAATAAGGTAGGGGTCAAAAATATCTGTAAGAAATTTTTCAGAATGAATCCTGCATTTTTCTCCTTTGAAACCAAGAATAATAAAATTAGCATAATGAATCAGATTAAAAGATGCATCTGCATGCTTTTGCTAGTCATTTTTTTTGGCTGCCATGCGGATAATAATGAATTCGGTACATGGAGTGTGTATAAAGGCGATGCAACAAGCGCCAGCTATTCTAGTTTGAATCAAATTAATAAAGACAATGTGCAGCGACTAAAGTTGGCGTGGACATTTTATCCAAACGATACTCTTGAGGGTGCCCGTTTTGAAAGAAGTGAATGTAATCCTATAATCGTGGATACCATTATGTATATCACATCTGCCCGGCACCGGGTGTATGCTATCAACGCCGCCACAGGAAAAAGGATATGGAGTTTTGATCCTTTTAACGGAGGACCAGGAGGTGGCGTAAATAGAGGCGTTACCTTTTGGCAGGATGGAAATGATAAAAGAATTTTATTTACGGCAGGAGATCATCTTTTTGCATTGAATGCGCTTAATGGAAACCCCATTGCCAAATTTGGAGAAAATGGAAAAGTGAATTTGAATGTAGGTATGCGGGGCGATCCGAAAGTGATCTCTATTGTGCCCACCTCTCCTGGAATTGTTTTTGAAGATTTATTGATATTAGGCACTGAGGTCTCCGAATTATATGGAGCCGAACCCGGTTATGAAAGAGCGTATAACATCAGAACTGGCAAGTTGGAATGGACGTTTCATACGATCCCTTTACCGGGAGAGCCGGGATATGAAACTTGGCCTAAAGACGCATGGAAATATGTAGGAGGTGCCAATGATTGGGGAGGTATGAGCCTGGATAAAAAGCGGGGTATGGTGTTTCTTGCCACGGGCTCTCCCTCTTATGATTCGTATGGTGCTGATCGTAAAGGGAAAAATTTGTTCGGCAATTGTGTGATAGCCCTTGATGCAAGAACCGGTAAACTCAAATGGTATTATCAAACGGTGCATCATGATTTATGGGACTACGATTTGCCGGCACCACCTAATCTTGTTACCGTTGAAAGAGAAGGGAAAAAGATTGATGCGGTAGCTCAGGTATCCAAGGTTGGGTTTCTCTATGTGCTTAATCGGGAAACGGGAGAGCCTTTATTCCCTGTCGAGGAAAGAAGCGTTCCTGCTTCAGATGCCCCCGGCGAAGAAGCTTGGCCGACCCAGCCGTTTCCATTAAAACCAAAACCATATGCGAGCCATTTTATGACCAAGGATGACCTGAGTGATTTTTCACCTGCAGCACACGATTCCTTACTTGAAGAATTTAGTAAGTTGAGATACGAAGGTTTGTTTACCCCTCCTTCAATACGAGGAACGCTTAGTCTTCCGGCAACGGTAGGAGGGGCAGAATGGGGCGGGGCTGCTTATGATCCGTTCACAAGTATCCTTTATGTGAAATCAAATGAATCGCCGGAAATATCCTTACTCCAGAAAATTGATCGTGATAATAATAATTTTAAGGGACTTTCTGATTATGACAAGGGTAAGAAAATATATATAACTTATTGCGCAGGGTGTCATGGAGCGGATAGAAATGGTAACGGATTGGAAAACCCTTCCTTGATTAAAATACAGGAAAGAATGAACAAAGAAATTATTTTGAGCAAAATAAGGCAGGGTGGTGGCAGGATGCCATCATTTGCAGGCATCATAAAAGGCCAGGAAGAAGCTATTTTAGCTTATCTATTCCAAAATAAAAGTAAGTCATCATCGGCCTTCGATGATAACTTACTTGAGATACAGAGAAACGAGCTGGCACTCAAGAATGGTGCAAAGCAGGCAGATGAAAAGGATACTGATACTGCATCAAGGTATTTAAATGTAACCGCCTATCGTTCCTTTAAAGGCCCTGATGGAAATCCTGGTATTAAGCCACCATGGGGAACTTTGAATGCGATCAATCTGAACACCGGCGAATATGAATGGAAGATACCAGTGGGAAACATAGAGGAGTTACAAAAAAAAGGTGGCCCAATAACGGGTGCTCAAAGTACGACCGGTCCCATCGTAACATCAGGCGGACTTGTGTTTCTGGGAGGAATGAGAGATAAAAAATTAATGGGTTTTGATAAGAAGACTGGGAATCTACTTTGGGAAATTATACTTCCAGGTGTGGCCACTTCAAATCCAAGTACTTATATGTGCAATGGAAAGCAGTTTGTAGCAGTATCCGTTTCGGGTGATAAAGAAAACGCGGGTGGTTCTGTTATGAGTTTTGCATTGCCCTGATGAAAGTTGTACAATTTGAAAACTCAAATTTATATTCCGATTATTATTTAATCATTATCAAAATAATTTTAAATGAGATTATTTTCATTTATTTTATTAGCATTTTTTATTCCTGTGGTAACTGTCTCTGGACAGAACCATGAGACTAAAGAAATATTATATGTAGGTTCGTTCTCACAAAGAGGAAGCAAAGGGATATACGTTTTTCAATTCGACAGGCACAATGAAAAATTGATAGAATTGCAAACCCTAAGTGATGGAGAAGACCCATCCTTTCTTGTCGTTCATCCCACAGGAAAATACCTTTATGCGATATATGATAAAACAGCAAGTAGCACAGATCGGAATGGCAGGGTTATTTCTTTTAAAATAAATCCTGCCACCGGATTTCTGACAAAGTTAAATGAGCAGTCATCAGGTGGAAGGGGTCCGTGCCATATCAGTGTGGATCCAAAAGGAAAATTTGTATACGTTTCAAATTACGGAAGTGGTACCTTGTCTGTTTATCCGGTTAATAGCGATGGAAGATTAGATAGCGCATCAGATGTGGTACACCATGAAGGTAGTGGTCCGCATCCCAATCAAAAAGGACCACATGTACATTCGGTCATTCCATCTTCTGATGGAAAGTTCGTGTATGTATGCGATCTTGGAGTGGATAAACTGTTCATTTATCAGGTAAAGAATAACGGTAAACTTGTTCCGTGTAGCGTTCCTTTTTATAAATGCACGCCTGGTTCAGGACCAAGGCAATTTGCTATATCACCTGATGGGAAATATGCAGCGTTGGTTGAAGAACTGGTTTCCGGTTTAGTTTTTTTTAAAAGAAATGTGAAGACAGGCGAACTATTGCCGATTCAACACTTTTCAATGTTACCAGACAGTTGTTCTGAAAGAGGTTCAGATGCAACTGTATATTTTGCCCCGGACAAGAAATTTGTATATGCTACTAATTGGGGTCCTTTAGGAATGACAGTATATTCGATAGACAAGAATACAAAACAATTAAAGTTGGTTGATAAAGAAACCACTTCCGGCACTCATCCCAGGGATATCTGTATTGATGAAAATGGCGACTATGTTTTTATAGCAAATATGGGATCTGATAATTTGGCGGTTTTAAGACGTAATGAGATAACAGGAATTCTTTCACCTTTAGATGAAGAAATAAGAGTACCACGAATATCCTGTATTGTTCAATTAATAATAAATTAGAGGGAATAATAGAAAATCTTTCATAATACCGGATTGGTGTCAAAAAAATTACTTAATGAAAATGAAAATTTAAAAGTATTAATATGAAACGTAGGGATATTTTAAAAGGGATTACACTATTACCGGTGCTTAGCGGCTCGGTAGGTAGCCTTCTTTTGTCAGAATCTGCTTTTGCTGAAAAAGGAAGTAAGAAACCAGGGAAACGCGATTTTTTTGAAGAGTTAGGGGTTACACCCATTATTAATGCCACCACCACGATGACATTTTTATCCGGCTCCCGGATGCTACCGGAAGTGATGGAAGCGATTAACTCTACATCTCATCATTTTGCCAATATGTATGATCTACAGGATAAGGTTGGAGAAAAAATTGCGCAAATGCTTAATTGTGAAGCAGCGATGGTTACATCGGGAGCTGCCGGTGCAATGACTATAGGCACTGCCGCCTGTATTACAGGTAAGGATCCCAAAAAAATAGATCTCTTGCCTCCTAATCTGCCTGGTCCTAAAAGGGAAGTGATTATACAAAAATCTCACCGGTATATTTTTGATCGTGCCATATTAAATAATGGAGTTAAAATGGTCGAGGTAGAAGGACCCGAGGAGATGGAGAAGGCTTTCACTGAAAATACGGTTATGGCCCATTTTTTTAATGCAGCAAGGAAATCAACTATAACCCACGAGAATTTTGTGGCGATTGCTAAAAGGCATAATATACCGACTTTTATTGATGCTGCTGCAGATTATCCTCCTAAAGAGAATTTATTCCGGTTTCAAAAGATAGGGTTTGACCTTATCACTTTTTCCGGTGGAAAGATGTTGCGTGGTCCCCAAAGCGCTGGCTTATTGTTTGGCCGAAAGGATTTAATTGAAGCTGCGAAACTTAATGACAGCCCTCATGAGTGTCCTATCGGCAGGCCAATGAAAGTTAATAAAGAAGAAATATTTGGAATGTATGCAGCTTTGAAGATTGCCTTGGAAACCGATGATGAGGAACAATTAAAAGAATGGAATAAAAGAATAAATCACATTTCAAAAATAGTAGAGCAGGTGAACACCGTAAAAGCTGCCAGGCGTGATAATCCCGGACCAGCAAATGCTTTCCCGGGTATGAATGTAACCTGGGACCAAAATACTGTAAAGATAAGTCCTGAGGAAGTTGTAGAGAAATTAAAAAAGAACAAACCAAGCATCGTTGCGGGCGGCCGACAGAACTTTTTAAATATAGGAGTGGTGTTATTGAATTCCGATGAGGTAGATGAAGTCGCAAAAGCAGTTAAGAAAATTTTAAGAGACGCCTCTTAATAAAGTAATGAAAAATGGGACAATTAACCCTTGGTAAGAGATACCATTGTGATTTAACTTTTCAGAAATATAGTATGATTAAAAATCAAAACATTTTATCAACCTAAAAAATAAACAAAAATGGAAGCAGTAAGAAGATCATTCATCAAGAAGCTATTCGCTTCAGCAGGGGCATTAGTAGGACTTGGATTCGCAGCAAAAGCGAAAAGTATTATGGGCAAAGAAAAGGAAGTAGGAGAGATAACCGAATTTCAGGATGTGCCGCTTTTTTCGAGTTTTACCCGTCATGGCGATCTTATTTATATATCCGGTGTAGGAGCACATGTAGCTCCATTTGAGATCAAAGCGCATACTGAGATCGTGTTGCAGGGAATGGAAACAGTACTAAAAAAAGCTGGTTCTTCGATGGAAAAAGTATTGAAGGTATCAGTATTTTTAAATGACATCGCTGATTATAAAGGGATGAACGAAGTGTTTAAAGGCCGTTTTGGAAAAAAGCCACCTGTAAGAACTACTGTGGCTGTAGCAAAAGGAGGTGTGCCAGGTGATTCACTAGTTGAAATGGATGCGATTGCTTATATATAGGTGGCAGCAGCATACTATATCTTAATAGTCTATTGTCTAATCAAATGATTTAAGCTGTTTGTATGTGTGCCTGAGACAGTTATGTAAAAAAATAATATTTGCTAATATCATATTGGAAGGAAGAATAGCTTTTTTTAAAGTCAAAAGGTTTGGTAACTTATCTTGTAAATTGGCAAAATGAATTATCGAAAATTTGGAAATACAGATCTGCTGGTAAGCGAAATCGGCTTTGGAACCTGGGCTATAGGAGGTGGCTCAATGGTGGGTAATGCTCCAATTGGATGGGGAGATGCAGATGATCAGCAGTCGAAAAAAGCTATACTCAAGGCTTTGGACGTAGGTATTAATTTTTTTGACACTGCCGATATTTATGGATTGGGACATTCTGAAGAATTGATCGGCAATGTGATTGGTAATAAGAAGGATGTAATTATTGCTTCTAAAGTGGGAAATGTTTCGAGGAACGGTACCTTTACTTCAGATTACAGGAAGGAGTATATTTTGCAGGCATGTGAAGAAAGTCTGAAAAGATTAAAAAGAGAGGCAATAGATTACTATCAGTTACATAGCGCCCGGCTTGAAGATCTAAAAAAAGAAGAGTGTATTGAAGCAATGGAACAATTAGTAAAATCCGGGAAAATCAGGTATTGGGGCTTGTCATTACCTACTTTTGATCCGGTTCCGGAAGCGCATTATTTTATGAGTCGGCAAGTTGGGAGCGGTTTTCAATTGGTATTGAATATAATTAACCGCACTGCAATTCCATTGATTAAAGAAATTTTTGCTGCCGGTTATGGCATTATTGCCAGGATGCCTTTGCAGTTTGGATTACTTTCCGGCAAATTTGACTCACAAACAAGTTTTCCCGATAATGATCATCGTAAACGTCGGTTGTCCAAAGAAATAATTGAAGAGTATATGAAGGGGCAACCGGAGTTGTTTCTGTTGAGCAACAAGTACGATATTACCCAGGTACAGCTTGCTTTAAGCTACCTTTTGTCTTACAAAGAGATTTCTACCGTCATCCCGGGAATCAGAACATCTGAACAAGTATTGTTAAATACAGAAGGAATCAAAAGGTTAAGTAATGAAGATCGTGAAATGCTTGAAAGCATTGATTTCAGAGTACTATTAGAAATGATGAGGGAAAAAGGATAATTACGAAAGCCATTTTAAAACAATTGAAATTGAATAATTAAAGAAATAAAAAATGTAAATTATGAAGCGAAGAGAAATAATTAAAGGGCTTACCATGCTTCCTTTAAGTGGTAGCATTTTGGGCAGTATTTATCCCTTTAAATCAACAAAGGCATTAGCTTTGCCTGGTAATCCTTTACCCGCTACTCAAAATTTATTTGAAGAACTGGGCATTCAGCCGCTTATCAATGCCCGTGGAACAATGACTTATCTGTCTGGTTCATTAATGCTGCCGGAAGTAGTAGAAGCGATTGGTTCGACATCAAGGGATTTCGCCAATTTAAATGAAGTTCAGGACAAAGTAGGAGAAAAAATAGCTGCTATGCTTGATTGCGAAGCGGCAATGGTGACTGCTGGTGCAGCTTCGGCTCTTTCAGTGGGAACTGCCGCCGCGATAACAGGGAAAGATCCTGAAAAAATAAAAATGATTCCACAATATCCCGGTCCGCAAAGGGAGGTTATTATTCAAAAATCACACCGGTATTCTTTTGACCATGCGGTACGATTAACAGGAATCAAACTGGTGGAAGTGGTTGGTAATAACGAAATGGAAAAAGCGATTAATGAAAGAACCGTGATGGCATTATTTTTTAATGCTGCTTTTGATTGGTTTGGCATACCTGACAGTATAAACCACGAGGATTTTATTGCAATTGCCAAGAAGCATAAAGTACCTACTTTTATAGATGCCGCAGCAGATATAACTCCGGCAAGCAATCTTTTTAGGTTCCAGAAAATGGGTTTTGATATGATTACTTTTTCAGGAGGTAAAATGCTTAGAGCACCACAAAGTACAGGTCTTTTACTAGGTCGTAAAGATTTAATAGAAGCGGCTAAATTAAATTTCGATCCGTACGAATGCCCTATAGGCCGTCCAATGAAAATAAATAAAGAGGAAATATTTGGCATGTATGTGGCTTTAAAATCTTTCCTTAAAAGGGACCATGAAAAAGAATGGCAGAATTGGTTGAACCAGATTGGTGAAATAAGTGGAGCCGTGGAAGCTTTGCCCTCCGTAAAAACTAAAACCGTAATTCCAACAGGCGAATCCAACAACTTTCCCGGATTATCAATCACATGGGACCAATCAAAAATCAAGGCTACTCCTTCACAAATCGCCGAACTGTTAGGAAAAGGTACTCCTCGGATTGAAATAGGCCAAAGTAAAGATTCACTGGAGGTAGCGGTTGTCACTCTTAAAGAAGACCAAGTTCCAATCGTTGCGCAAAAAATAAAAGAAATACTTCAAAAGCAAATCTGATCTTAAATAATGATTATTTGATATAGCAACAATTAAAACCGTATCAGATGAATAAAATTTGTCTTTCAAAATGTACCATTTTTATTTTTGCAGCCATGTCATTTTTCCTGGTTTATACCAGTTGTCAAAACAACTCAAATGACTCTAATCAACTAACGAAAAGTAAAGATTCAAGCAGTTCATGGTATTCAGATGGTGAATGGTTACATGGATTAGAAATTACTCCCAACAAAACCATCAATCGTCAGGAATTCTCACGCCAATATCACCTGAAAAATACCTGGTGGGATGAAGCCTTCAATTTTCTAAAAACCCATGATCTTAAAACATTGGTGCCAGGAAGATATGTTATTGATTCGGGCAATGTATTTGCTACAGTTTGGGAAGGTGTTCCCAACATCAAAGACTCTGTGCTGTGGGAGGCGCACCGCGATTTCAATGATCTACAGTATATTATCAGTGGGAAGGCAGACATGGGAATTACGCCAATTGATGACCCAAATATAAAAATAACGGCTCCGTATTCTAAAGAAGAAGATATTGCTCATTTTACAGTAAGAGCAGGAGATCAATATTACCCGGCAGATTCAAGTTCCTTTTTTATTTTTTCACCCAAAGAGATGCATCGTCCTGCAATACAGGTTGATGGGGATAATCTAATAAAAAAGATAGTTATAAAGGTGCGGGTTCCTCAATAATTTCATGGGTAAAAAATTAAATAAAATGGAACTGATTCATAAAAATTTATTAAAAATTATCTTGCTGGTAATTCTACTTGGCTTTCTGGTTCCAAATAATCTTCCGGCACAAACCATCCCAAAAGATGAATTGATTTTTCTTACGTCCCAATGGAAAGGAGAACGATTTGCTGATGGCCGCCCAAAAGTTCCCGACGATTTATTGGTAAGAGCAAAGAGTATAGGGATTGATGATGCGTGGACAGTATTAAAAAACTTAGGGTACACCAACCAGTTTGAAGGCGGATGGAAAATGGTAAATGACAGCACACCGGTTATTGGCCGTGCCGTTACTGCGATGTTTCTTCCTTCGCGGCCTGATGTGGAAGCCAGCATTAAAGAAAGAGGATTAAAAGAAGGCAGAAAAGGCAACAGCAATTCATGGCCCATAGATGTGCTTACCAAAGGCGATGTTTACGTGGCAGATGGTTTTGGGAAAATTGCCGGAGGCACCCTGATTGGAAGCACGCTTGGAAATTCAATTTACAGTAAGTCCGGTAATGGCGTGGTTTTCAACGGTTCGGCCCGCGACCTGGAAGGTCTTTCTGAAATAAAAGGATTCAATGCATTCGTCCGTGATTTCCATCCTTCCTTTTTGGAGAGTATGGTGTTGATGGGTCTAAATACACCTATTCGTATAGGACACGCAATTGTGTTACCCGGCGACCTGGTAATTGCAGATCGGGAAGGAGTTCTTTTCATTCCGGCTCAATTGGCTGAGCAGGTTATCAGCACATCAGAATTTGTAACACTAAAAGATAAATTCGGTTTTGAAATGGTGAAGTCCAATAAATATTCAACAGGCCAGATAGACAGCCAGTGGACAGAAGATATTAAAGATGCATTCCTGAAATGGCTCGGTCAACATCCGGAGTTAGGAAAAATGGACAAAACAAAACTGGATAAAATTATGAGTAATAGAACCTGGTAATTCCAGTCTGAATACAACTTTTACATAATTCCTTTCCTTAAAAGTGAATTTTCAAAATTAATCAACAAAGATATGCCCCAACCATTAGCTAAAAAACGTTGGTATCGTTTGATTCCTATAGTTTTTATTACTTATAGTCTTGCATACCTGGACCGTGCCAATTTCGGATTTGCGCTGGCAGGCGGAATGG
Source organism: Ginsengibacter sp. (assembly GCA_039937595.1). Classification (GTDB taxonomy): domain Bacteria; phylum Bacteroidota; class Bacteroidia; order Chitinophagales; family Chitinophagaceae; genus Ginsengibacter. Next base: position 19,008 of record JBDTGD010000211.1, read on the forward strand.
CGCACGATTTAAATATTACTGCAGCCATGTCCTCGCTTCTTGGCTCGCTTTTTTTTCTTGGCTATTTCTTTTTTCAGATTCCAGGCGCTTTATACGCGGCAAATAAGAGTGCCAAGAAATTAATTTTTTGGTCACTGATTCTTTGGGGTTTGCTGGCAATGGCTACAGGCGTGGTCCATAATTTGAATCTGCTGATTGCAATTCGTTTCATGCTTGGCGTAGTGGAAAGTGCAGTAATGCCATCCATGCTTATATTTTTGAGCCGGTGGTTTACAAAAGCCGAACGTTCAAAAGCCAATACCTTTTTAATTCTGGGAAACCCGGTTACTATTTTATGGATGTCAATTTTGTCTGGCCACCTGGTAGGAACATTGGGTTGGCGCTGGATGTTCGTCTTAGAAGGAGCCCCGGGAATCATTTGGGCTTTCTTTTGGTGGTATTTGGTAAACGACAAAGTAAAAGATGCTAAGTGGCTGTCTGAATCCCAGAAAGATGATGTGGAAGAACAATTGGCATTGGAACAACAAAGCATCAAGCCGGTAAAGAACTATGCAGAAGCGTTCAAATCAAGAGTGGTAATATTACTATGTCTTCAATATGCATTATGGAGCGTTGGAGTATACGGCTTTGTAATGTGGCTGCCCTCCATAATCAATGAAGCCCCCAATATGGATATAGAAACAACAGGATGGCTTTCTGCAGTGCCTTATCTGTTAGCTATCATAGCTATGTTAGCCGCTTCCTATTTTTCCGATAAAACCTTGAAGAGAAAACAGTTTATCTGGCCGTTCCTTTTGGTGGGAGCAATAGCTTTTTACGGATCGTATTTGGTGGGCACCAGTAATTTTTGGTTATCGTTCACCTTGCTGGTAATAGCAGGAGGCGCCATGTATGCACCTTATGGACCTTTCTTTGCAATTATTACAGAAGTTTTACCCAAAAATGTAGCCGGAGGTGCTATAGCCTTAATTAATAGTTTAGGTGCATTAGGTTCTTTTGCCGGAGCATACCTGGTAGGATATTTAAACGGGGTTACAGGTAGTTTTGATGCTTCCTATATTTTTATGTCCGGCTCGCTGTTTCTTTCTGCAGTAATAACAATCGTTGCAGTAAAAGAACCCAGGCCATTAGTCAAAATATCAAATGAAGAAGAAGAGCACATCGTGCTGCCAATTGAATAAACTAATAAGTTATAAGCAAATAGAATTAAATTATAAAGGTCATGGCAAAAAAAGTGGTTACCCTTGGGGAAATAATGCTGCGTTTATCTACTCCTGATTATAAAAGATTTGTACAGGCTGATAGTTTTGATGTTACCTACGGTGGCGGTGAAGCCAATGTCTCTGCAGCTCTTTGTAATTACGGATTACAAGGTGTTTTTGTTTCAAAAGTTCCTGACAATGCCATCGGACAATCGGCCATCAATCACCTTCGCCGTTATGGTGTAGACACACAATTTGTAGCACGCGGAGGTAAAAGATTGGGAATTTATTTTTTAGAAACCGGCGCTTCCATGCGCGCTTCGCAGGTAATTTACGACCGGGCAGATGCAGCCATCGCTGAAGCAGAGATTTCCGATTTTGACTTTGATAAAATTTTCGAAGGTGCTTCGTGGTTTCATACAACCGGCATTACACCTGCATTAAGCGATAAAGCTGCGGCGCTTACAGAAGCTGCGTTGAAAGCTGCAAAAGCAAAGGGAATTACAACAAGTATTGATTTAAATTACCGCAAAAAATTGTGGAGCAAAGAAATAGCAAAAGAAGTGATGACTAACCTTTGCCAATATGTTGACGTTTGCATCGGCAATGAAGAAGATGCTGAGACTACTTTAGGATTTAAAAGCAAAGGAACCGACGTTACCAAAGGCGAATTAAATCTCGATGGATATAAAGATGTATTTCAACAAATGAAAGAGAAATTTGGATTTAAATATATTGCTTCTACTCTGAGAGAAAGCCACAGCGCGTCGGATAATGGATGGAGTGCTTTGGTTTATGATGGGAATGAATTTTATCATACCAGGCATTATGACATAAGGATTATAGACCGCGTAGGAAGTGGAGATTCTTTTGCCAGCGGATTTATTTATGGTTTGGTTTCAGAAATGAATTTGAAAGATGCCGCGGAATTTGGCGTGGCCACTTCCGCGCTGAAACACACCATACCAGGCGATTTGAATCACGCAACTTTGAGCGATGTACAAGGTTTGATGAAAGGAGATGCAAGCGGACGAGTACAGCGATGATTAATAAACTGCGTGATAAATAAAAATATATAAACCGACATAAAATAAACGACATGACCCCTTTTTTTAATTTGGAATTATTATTTGCGATGCCCGGTAGCACTGAATGGATATTAATATTAGTAGTCATTCTTTTATTCTTTGGAGGAAAGAAGATACCGGAACTCATGCGCGGAATAGGCCGGGGCGCGAAAGAATTTAATGACGGTAAGGAAAATGTGAAAAACAAAAGTGATAACGATTTTAATAAAAAGGATAAATCATGATAATAGATACCTTATCAAATGCGAAAGATATTTTTGCCTTCACCCATTATTTGCAAAAGCATTTGAATACATCCAATTGCAGAACTTAGCAAGCATCGATGTGGGTACTTATCACTAAGCTTGACTGAAGCTGCATAGCAATGTCCCGAGATAATCCAGATTCTTTTGAATTACCCCGCCGGAGGCATGTCTTAATTTGTGTTTTAAAGTTCAATACATAAAATTTCATTCAACTGCGTAACAACCCTGCATTTACCGGCAATGAAAAAGCTCC
>JBDTGD010000212.1:0-7608 GCA_039937595.1 Ginsengibacter sp.
TGATACGTCGCCTATATTGAGTAGTTTATCTTTTTCATTAAATAGCTCACTATGAAAAATTATTTTATGATGAAGCGGCAACTCTTGTACGGTAGTAACCACAGTTATCAAATCATCATATATTGCGGGACGCAAAAATTTACTGTGAATTTCCGTAACCATCATAATAACTCCGGAGGCTTCTATTTCTTTGTACGTCAGGCCCAGGCTGCGCAAAGCTTCTGTACGTCCAATCTCATAAAATTGCGCATAATGCCCGTGATACACTACGCCCATCTGGTCGGTGAGCGCATAATGAATTCTTATTTGAGTTTTAGAACTAAACATTTTTTTACTAAATACATTGAATCAGAAACTATTTTCCCAGCATCCCATCCACACTTATTTTTCCAGGGCCGCAAAATAATATAGCAACCGTAACGGCAAGATATATCATCCCTCTTTCACCTTGGGCAAATATGTTTGCATTAGATGCTACGAATACCACTACAGCCATTCCTATTATAATTGGGATACAGGCCAATCGTGTGAACAATCCCAATATCAATAATATGCCACAGATTAATTCGGCGATAATAATAAGTGACAAGGAAACAGTAGAACCAAGATGCATAAAATTCATAAAATTATATCGTAGTACATTGAATTTTATCAGTTTTTGATAGCCATGATGCGCAAGCAATAGCCCTGCTGCAACACGCAAAACAAGCATCCCGAAATTAAAAGCTCCGTTGGAATATTTTGTCGAAAGAAATTTACTCATAATTTATTTTACAATTGCGTTAACAAAGATCTTCGCAATTTAAATTGTTTTTCAGATCATTCAAATATTTTTGAAAAAAGCAATTGCAGAATGGTGTTTGTACATTTGCGCCATCTGAAAATTTCTTTTAAAATTAAAATTAGTTTAGTTGACTTTCATTCATTCATGAATAATAAAATTTAAAAATTAATGGCCCGTTTTTTTCTCCCCATAGTATTTTTTCTTTTATCCGCTTCCTGTTTTTCCCAGCCGAACTATAATGTTACTGACCCTGAGAAAAGCTTTAAAGATGCCAAAGAATATTTTATCAAAGGCGACTACAGTATCGCATATCCCTTACTAAAACCCCTGCTGGATAAATATCCTGAAAATACTAAGAGTAGCCATTCATACCTTAATGAAGATGTGGTTTATTATTATATCGTATGTGAGTTAAAGATGAACCAGGAAGTTGCAGATGAAGAAGCTAAACGTTTTATCGACGCTGCAAATAATAAACCCCGGCAACAATTAATGAGTTTCTACCTGGCCCAATATTATTTTGCACAACAAGACTATGCAAATGCGGTGACATATTACGAAAGAGCCGGCTACGACAATCTGAGCAATGAAGAAATTGCCGATGCGAAATTTGAATTGGCCTATTCTTATTTTAATACACATCAGTTTGGTCTTGCGAAACCTTTATTTAATGAAATACATCAGTTGCCGGGCAATAAATATTACTATGATGCCAACTATTATTATGGTTATTTAAGTTATATGGATGGAGACTATAACGAAGCGCTAATTGCTTTTCAAAAGGTAGAATCCATTCCTAAATACAGAATCCTGGTGCCTTTTTACATCGCACAGATATACTACTTCCAGGGTAACAAAGACAAGTCTTTACAATATGGAGAAAGCAAATTGAAACAGAACGATATCACCAACAGAACAGATGTAAGCCTTTTAATGGGGCAGATCTATTTTGAGAAAAAACAATTTTCAAAAGCATTGCCTTTATTAGAGTCGTATGTAAACAACAGCGCTAAAGTTTCTAAAGAAGTGATGTATGAATTGAGTTATTGCTATTACGATGCAAACCAGGTCGACAAGGCAATTGAAGGTTTTAAACAACTTAGCAATGAAAAAGATTCCCTGGGTCAAAATTCCATGTACCTGCTCGGCGGCCTATATTTAAAAACAGGACAAAAAGAAAATGCGAGAAATGCATTTCTGTACAGCGCCGACAACAACAGCAATTTAAAACAACAGGAAGTTTCTAAATTCAATTATGCAAAACTCTCTTATGAATTGGGCTACCAGGATGTAGCACTAAATTCCATGAAGCAGTTTCTCGCCAAATATCCTAATTCGGACTATGCCAATGAAGCAAAAGAAATAGTTATTAACCTTCTTGCCAATACTAATAATTACGCAGAAGCACTTTCGCTGTATCAATCGTTCGGCACGCCAACCCCAACGATGTTGAGAATTTATCCGAAAATATTATTTGGGCAGGCAACGTCTTATATCAATGACCAAAAATTAAATGAAGCCGACGACTTGCTCACAAAAGTTATCAGGGACCCCAACGCCGGTCCTGTATTGCCTTTTGCCAATTTCTGGAAAGGGGAAGTTTCGTACAGGCTTTCCCGTTATGAGGAGGCTATAAAATACATGAACGATTATCTTCAATACGGTGGCATACAGGGCGAGGCAAACCCAAAAGATGCCAGGTATGTTCTTGGGTACAGCTATCTTGAAACCCAAAATTATGCACAGGCTATACCAAATTTCAAACTCGTAGCGCCTGCTATATCGGCAAGTTCATCTTCACTGGAACAGGACGCGTATGTGAGAATGGCTGATTGTCATTTCATGCAAAAAAACTATAGCACCGCGAAGAGCATGTATGATAATGTGATTAATCTCGGACTATCACAGGGCGACTATGCTTTGTACCAGGTAGCTCTTATCAATGGCATCAACAATCCCGCAGCAAAAATAAAAACCTTTAATACGCTCACGGAACGTTATCCTCAAAGCGACCTTGTAGCAGAATCTTATTTACAGATTGCCAATGCATACATGGTGCAGGAGAATTTTAAAGATGCAATTCCGTATCTCAACAAGGTATTGAATTTAAAATCTGCTTCCGGTCAATACCCTAAAGTATATCTCAAATTGGGACTTGCTTATTACAACATGAATAACAATACGGAAGCTTTAAAAGATTATCAGAAATTAGTGACTGACTATCCGCAGTCAGATGAGGCCAATGAGGCGCTTGACAATATGAAAAATATCTATGTAGAAATTGGCAAGCCAAATGAATACGTTGATTTTTTAAATAAAGCAGGAAAAGTAATCAGTATTTCAGAAGCTGATTCTTTAACTTATGCTTCTGCAGAATTAAAATTTACCAATAACGATTGCACCGGCGCAATCATCGCTTTCAATAATTATCTCAGCTCCTACCCAAGAGGTGCTTATACTTTAAAGGCGAATTTTTACAAGAGCGAATGCTATTCCAAAAACAATGATTTCGCGAATGCCGTTACAGGATACGAAGCTGTGGTAGATCAAGGCAATAGTCCTTATGCTGAAAGATCTGCGCTTGCTGCCGCCCGGATTAACTATTTACAATTAAAAAATTACCAGAAATCAACCATTTATTTTTCGAAGCTACTTAACCTTGCTACCACTCCCGATAACCAGTTAGAAGCCTTGCGCGGATTGGTGAGAAGCTATTACCAGACAAAGGATTTTACCCAAGCCAATATTACCGCCAAAGAACTCCTGACCAAGAAAGGAATTAGTTTGGATGATAAGGCTATAGCTAATTTAGTATTGGGAAAATCTTTGCAGGTAAATAATCAGTACGATGAAGCTATTGCGGCATTTAAACAAGTGTCGGCCATCAACAAATCAGAATGGGGCGCAGAAGCCCGGTACGAAACTGCCAATTGTTATTTTGCACTCAACCAGCTTTCTACCGCTGAAAAAGCAGCGATGCAGGTTATAAAAGTCACAGGCTCTTATGATTTATGGGTGGCAAAGGCGTACATTCTGTTAGGTGATATTTACCTGAAAGAAAATGATTACTTCAATGCGAAAGCCACCTACAAAAGTGTGGCGGATAATTCAACAATCCCTGAATTAAAGAAAGAGGCGCAGGACAAATTGAATATTGCTATTAATGAAGAGCAACAGCATTCAAAGGTGGAAGTAACACCATCCAATAAAAACTAAATTTTGAAATAAACTACCAACAAATAACCTGATATGTTCAATAAACTGACGATAAAAAGAATTTTCAATAAAATAGTTCTTCTTTTGCCACTTTGTCTTTTGTTTGGCAAATCAAAAGCACAGGATACCACACACAGGCAAACAATTGAAATTACATCTTCCTACAAACCTTCCCTCCTGAAAACAGTAAAAATAAATTTGTATGCGTCGCCGATAACACCTGATACTTCACAGCCGCGGCTTGCTTATTCTATACCTTCGGAAAGTCTATTTTACACTTATCAACCAACTGCTTTGAAACCACTCGCTATAGAAGCAGATACTTCTTTAAAATTGGGCGATAGAAATCAATTAAAAGTAGGTTTTGGAAATTATACGACACCTTATGTATCGGGTGCATTTAGTTTTGGCGATGGCAAACACAGTCTTGGGAATATTTATGGCGATTATATCTCTTCCCGCGGAAAAATTCAATACCAGGATTTCAGCGAAATAAATCTCAAAGGTACCGGGAGCATTTTTTCTAAAACCAATGAAACCTATGCAGGTGTTGATTTTGCCCAGCATGAGTATTACCAGTATGGCTACGATCACTCTTTATACGCTTTCAGCAAATCCGACCTTAGGAGGAGCTATCAGGAACTGTCTGCGAACGTAGGATTTCGCAACATTATTCCCAATGGTTCAGGCATTAATTATGATCCGCATCTCACTGTTCATGAATTTTCAAGAGAAAATGAAGCGGACGAAACTAATTTGATCTTTACGCTACCTGCTGAAAAAAGATTCTCAGATAAAGTGTCAGTCAAAGTAGCTTTGCTTGGTAATTTTGATAATTACAGTATAAAAAACACTAACACATCTGTCGGCAACAACCTGTTCCAGATTGCACCGGAATTTACTTACTACAGCGATCAGTTTACTTTTCATGGTGGCATATCTCCTACATGGAATAATGGTCAACTTGCCATATTGCCCAATATCTACGGCGAAGCAAAATTATCTCAAAGCATTCTTAGCGTGCAGGCGGGCTGGATAGGAAGGTATATACCCAACAGCTTCCGCTCATTAAGCAAGGAAAATCCTTACATGCAGGACCCTGTTTCCTGGAATAACACAAAAGAGATGCAATATTACGGTGGTATAAAAGCCGCTGTGGGCAGTCATTTCAACTTCAGTGCAAAAGCTGCTTTCATATCCTATACCGATATGCCTTTGTTTGTAAATGATCAGCTGGTTGGAAACACTTTTCTCCTGGTAAATGAAAGTAAGCTAAGCAATTTCCAGATTCATGGCGATTTGAATTTTGTAAGCCAGGATAAGTTTACCATTACCGGCGCTCTTGACCTGAACAGCTATACCGGTTTGCACGACAATGCCAAGCCCTGGGGGTTATACCCACTTAAATTAACCGGCTCTTTACGATGGAACGCATTTGAACATCTTTTAGTAAAAGCGGACCTTGCAGCATTTTCCGGAGCCAGCGCACTGGCAACAGATGGAAGTGTAAAAAGTTTAAAAGGCGGCAGCGACCTAAGCGCAGGAGCGGAATATACGATCACAAAAATGTTTGGTGTCTGGCTCGATTTCGATAATATTTTTAACGATAAATACCAACGCTGGAACAATTATCCGGTTTATGGTTTCCAGGTTATGGGAGGACTTTTGGTTCATTTTTAGAGAAAATCAAAGCATTGGCGATTTAATTCGTGGAAATTCCCTGCCTGAACGGTTTCAGTCGGGCAGGGTGTAATTCGTGGCAAAAAACATTTGAGCTTTAGCTCAAATAAAAATCCCAACACTCGTTGCCCCGTTATTCGGGATTTCTATCCGAGATCAGTATAATAAACAGCAGCATTGAATTTTTGTTAAAACCTATTGAAATAAAATATAGATATTTGCTTCTATGCAGGAATTGATTAACTCATTTATTATTCAGTCAAAAGAATGCAGACTTAGAGATATTGGTAAATTTGAGAGTGTAATGCACCCTGCACAAGCTGACATAGCTAATAAAAAAATAACTCCCCCGGTTGAAGAAAAAGTTTTCACGCCAAGAGAAGAGAAAATCTCAGATGAATTGGTAAAATACGCTGCTGCTAAAAATAATATCAGCCTGGAAGAGGCATTTGAGAAAATCAAAGAATGGTGCGCCGAAACAAATACAAAACTTAAAAACGGAGAGGAAATATTTTTTCCCTTATTAGGATTTTTAAAAACAAACCAATCAGGTAAGATTTCTTTTCAGGCTTTAAAAACTTTTCAATTTTATGAACCCATTACTGTCGAAAGAGTGGTTCATAAAAACAGTACTCACAATGTACTGGTGGGCGACAGGGAAACAGATTCTTCGGTGATGACCCGGTTTTTTAACGAAGAAGAAATGCCGGATAAAGTAAAAAGGAATGCCTGGAAAATAATTTCGTTAGTCCTTTTTGTGATCGGGTTGCTTTTATTAATTTTTTATTTTTATACCCATTCATTTTCTTTGTCCGGGATAGGAACCCAGGTAAAAGTAACTCCGCAATCTCCACCTGCCACTTATTCACCTCAATAGGTTTTTCAAGATTAAAAATGAAAATCCATATTTTTTGTTCGTTTGCTATAGACCATGATACCTTCAGCCGCGAAATACATGAAACAAAAAAATTTTCTATCAAGTTAAAACCAAACCGTCTAAACCATTTTTTCTAAACTCTTTATACCATGATTACGTACGATTCATGTCCCAATTGCAGTGATAAAAATATTTCGTTCATTCTAACTACAAAAGATCATACGGTTTCCGGAGAAGAATTTGAAGTGTGGGAATGTAAAGCTTGCACCCAAAGATTTACACAAAATATTCCGGAAGCAGATAGCATCTGGAAATATTATCAATCCCAGGATTACATTTCTCATAGTGACACTTCCAAAGGTTTTATCAATAATCTTTATCACAGGGTGAGAAAGCGGACGCTTGTTCAAAAAAGAAAACTAATCCAAACATCTACCGGAAAAAAAACAGGAAACATTTTGGATGTTGGCGCCGGCACCGGCGCTTTTTTGAACACCATGCAACAAGCAGGTTGGAGCTACACCGGGATAGAACCTGATGAAAACGCACGCCAAAAAGCAGCGGAATTATATCAACTGGATTTAAAAAACGCTGAAAATCTTTATTTACTGCCGCCTGCAATCTTTGATGCCATTACATTATGGCATGTATTGGAGCATGTTCATGAACTTCATCATTACATCGATCAGTTGAAAAAATTATTGTCTCCCGATGGCAAATTATTCATTGCAGTACCCAATTACACTTCCGGGGATGAAAAGATTTATCATGAATCATGGGCAGCATACGATGTACCCCGCCATCTCTATCACTTCTCTCCCCTATCCATGAAAAAACTGCTTACATCGCATGGGTTTAAGATTGAATCTATAAAGCCCATGTGGTACGATAGTGTATATGTGAGCATGCTTAGCGAGCAATACAAAACAGGAGATTCACATCCCGTAAGAGCATTTCTTAATGGAATGGTTTCTAATTTTAACGCTCTTAATGATAATACAAAATGTAGTTCTTTAATTTATATCGCTTCGATCAAATAATCTAAGATGTT
>JBDTGD010000213.1:0-3815 GCA_039937595.1 Ginsengibacter sp.
GCCCGTGATTGTAATGTTCTAAATAATATTCGAAGGCGTTTCTTACATCTTCGTAAGCGGTATCAAAAGCAGCATTGGCTTCTTGCTTGTGATCGGCACCAAAGGCCTCGATGTTTGCCTGGCGATAACGCGGTGCAAAAACGCGACAATACTTATTGAAAATACTCGCCTGGTAAAGTATGGTAGAATTGTCCGTTTTTTTATTTATTGCTTCATCGTCTATGTCCGCGTTCCACCCCTCGGGCATTTGACTATCAGTATAAGTGGTTGGATAGATAAAAAAAACATCTGCAAGAGAATCTTTTGTTTTGTTTTTAAAATCTTTTGGCACATTATCGGAAGGGTCATATTTGAAAGGAGATGCCGCCCAATAATTAAGATTGCTATAATCCGGACGGTGATCCTTACTTTGAAAGTGATAATTTATTTGCTGTCCGGATATTTTATGAGAGCAGGATGCCATCCATCCCCATGAAAATGCTGAAAGAATAAAAATAATACCTTTAGCTAAAAAATATTGTTTGTAATTTGACATATCCAAAAATACAATCGCTATTTTGAATTTTAAAAACTTAAAATTATGGAAAACATTCCCGTAGTTGATTTGTCTGATTTTACCGGCGGTGACCCGAAAAAGAAAGCGGCTTTTGTGGAGGAGCTTGGTAAAGCTTATGAAGATGTTGGCTTTGTAGCAGTAAAAAATCATGGAATACCTGACGCTCTTATTGAAAACCTTTATAAATATGTACAGCAGTTTTTTTCTCTTCCTTCCGATAAGAAAAGAGATTATGAGATTCCGGAACTTGCCGGGCAGAGAGGCTATACTTCTTTTGGGAAAGAACATGCCAAAGGTAGTGATGCTCCCGACCTGAAAGAATTTTTTCAATATGGGCAAACAGTTTCTGACAACCATCCCCTAAAACCTGAATACCCTGATAACGTAAAAGTAAATGAAGTGAAGGGTTTTGATGAAACACTATACAATGCCTATCGCGCTTTTGAAAAATCGGGTAAATACTTATTGCAAGCTATCGCGTTATATCTTGGGTTGGATGAAAATTATTTCGATGATTATGTAGAAGAAGGAAATTCCATTGTGCGCGCGATTCATTACCCGCCCATTACAATAGAGCCAAAAAGCGCAATCCGTGCGGAACAGCATGAAGACATTAATCTAATCACTTTGTTGGTAGGCGCTTCTGCCGGAGGATTGGAAATTCTTACTAAACAAAATGAGTGGGTGCCGGTTACCTCATTGCCCGACCAAATCGTAGTGAATGTGGGAGACATGCTTCAACGGTTAACTAATAATAAATTGAAAAGCACGACGCACAGAGTTGTCAATCCTCCGCGCGAGTTGTGGCATACATCCAGGTTCTCCATCCCGTTTTTTCTTCATCCGAAGTCGGCTATGGATCTATCTGCTCTCGAAGCCTGTGTGGATAAAAAACATCCGAAAGTTTTTGAAGATATTACCGCAGGAGAATACCTTGATGAGCGTCTAAAAGAAATAGGATTGAAAAAATGACCATTTTAAGATTACATTTTTATTTTAAAATGATTGCTTAATAAAATTAATAAAGGAACTTACATGCGTGCACGTTGGCATAGCCTATCCCTGCTGAAACTAATAACCAGTTAAAAAAATATTTTTCATGGTACTGCACAGGCACGTCCCTTTTTTAAAAGCAGTTTTTTATTATACTATTTCTGCCTTTGGCGGCCCCCAGGGGCATTTGGGTATGATGATAAAGACTTTTGTAGAAGGAAGAAGGGACGTAACCAAAGAGGAACTAATGGAATATGTAGCTTTTTGCCAGCTATTGCCAGGCGCCTCTTCTACACAAACAATCACATTAATTGGTTTTAAACGCGGTGGGGTGCCACTGGCTATTCTGACACTTCTTATCTGGATCACTCCTGCCAGCATTTTAATGGGAATTTTCTCTTTTCTTTTTTATTACGTCAAAACATATCACGTAAATCTTGACCTCTTTTCTAACATTCAGCCAATGGCGGTAGGGTTTGTCGCGTTTGCTGCTTTTAAAATGTTTAGAGTTTCCGTTAAAAACACGATTACTTTTATTATAATGGTGGTGGGAGCAATAGGCACGTACCTCTTTTTTAAGACGCCCTGGGTTTTTCCAATACTCATTATTTTGGGAGGCATAGTTACCAATTTTAGCAATAAGCGGTTCCCCGAAAAAGAAAATATTAAACCCAGGCATATAAAATGGACCAACATCTGGCTTTTTATTTTGATTTTTATAATTGTTGGTATTTTTAGTGAAACCGCACGAAAACAAAACTGGGAACATAAAAAGGCTTATAACCTCACTGAAAATATGTACAGATATGGCAGCCTGGTTTTTGGCGGTGGCGATGTATTAATGCCTATGATGTATGAACAATATGTTACACGCGATAAATCAAACTATCTTGATAAGGAAGAATATTTAACAGGTTGGGGAATCGTACGTGCTATTCCGGGCCCGGTTTTTTCGGTAACTTCTTACATTGGCGGGATGATATTGCGGGATTATGGGCCGGGATGGCAAATCATCGGATGCTTTATAGGATGCATTTTTGTTTTCTTACCGAGCGCATTGCTGGTTCTGTTTTTCTTTCCGGTGTGGCAATTTTTAAAAAAATATGTTGTCGTCTATCGCTCGCTGGAAGGGATTAACGCTGTAGTTGTTGGAATTATGTGGGGAAGCTTTTTATTCCTCGTAAAAGATATTTCCATTTCCGAATTAAATACGGTCAGCTTTGTAAATCTCTTTGTAATCATCGGGACTTTTTCGCTACTTACCTTCACAAAAATTCCCGCGCCGTTTATTGTGTTGGGATGTTTGATTATTGGGTTTATTTTTTGATGATTACCCGGAAATTTCTTTGAAAAAAAATTCAGGAACATATCACGTTCACAGGCTGTCCTTCTAAAAAAGCTTTCACATTACTTATTACAACATTCATCAGCCTGCTTCTTGCTTCAAATGTAGCCCAGGCCACATGCGGATTAATAATACAATTTTTTGCGTGAAGCAGCGGGTTATCTTCTTTAGGAGGTTCTACGGATAATACATCTAACGCAGCTCCTGCAATGATGCCATCATTCAGGGCCTCTGCAAGGTCCTGTTCATTAATGAGGCCACCACGACTTGTATTTATTAAAAAAGATGTTGGTTTCATCCTGTTCAATAATTCTTTGTTTACAAACTGCGTATTCTTTTCATTCAGCGGGCAATGCAGGCTGATGATGTCGGCTTCACTAAAACAAGTTTTTTCTTCTACAAATGTTACGTTTTCCATCCGGTCTCTTTCGGGATGTTTATGGGATGCGATTACCTTCATTCCAAATGCGATTGCTATAGTCGCCACTGCTTTTCCAATTTGACCAAACCCAATAATACCAAGCGTTTTATCGTGCAACTCCATTATCGGTTTTAGATGATAACTGAAATCCTTACTTTTAACCCAATCGCCATTGCTTACGCTTTTTGCATACAGAGCAGTATGGTTCGCGAGTTCAAGCAGGAATGCGAAAGTAAGTTGCGCTACCGAGGCGGTACTGTAGGAAGGTACGTTGGTTACAATTATATTTCGTGTGCGCGCGGCAGTTATATCTACAATATTATAACCCGTCGCCATCACTCCGATGTATTTCAGATTTGGTGATCCTTTAATGAATTTTTCATTTAACACAGATTTATTGGTCAGTACAATGTCCGCACCTGCTATTCGCTTTTCGGTTTCCTCTAATGACGACCTTTCATAAATTTCTGTTTCACCAATCTGGCTCAAAGCCTCCCAGC
>JBDTGD010000214.1:0-5842 GCA_039937595.1 Ginsengibacter sp.
CAAAACGCGGTAATTGAAAAAATAATTCAGTCGTCAGCGGAAGCATCCAATCAAAATGCAAATGTGCTGACAGAAGCCATGGCAGAGGTTTTGATAAAGCAAGGCAAAAAAGGAAAAGCCGTAGAAATGTATCAAAAATTAAGTTTGATGAATCCCTCTAAAAGTACTTACTTTGCAGCCAAAATTGAAAGTTTAAAAACGATTTAATATGTTACTTCTTTTCGGCATTCTTATTATTTTATCATCGATCATTTTAGGAGTTATTGTTTTGATTCAAAATCCGAAAGGCGGAGGGCTTTCCTCTTCTCTTGGAGGATTCAGCAATCAGCTTATGGGTGTAAGACAAACTACAGATGTATTAGAAAAAGGCACCTGGCTTTTTGCAGCTATTATCGGTGTTTTGTGCATTACCTCTACCCTATTTATTCCTAAAGCCGGAGGGACCAATTCAAGAGATAATCTCATAAACGAAGCACCAGTGGGCACGCCATTGGCACCTCAGCAAAATAATACCGTCCCATTGTCAGCACCGCCAACACAGGCGCCCGCTCCTCAGAAATAATTGATTCAAACAGATATAGGCCCTGTCCGAAAAAGACAGGGTTTTTTATTGAATTCATTTTTAATCATCTTTTAAAAGATTTAATTTCATAAAGAACTATAAACCCGGTTTATGAAAACTAAAAAGGTCTTTTTATTCTTATTGCTGATTATTTTATTGATTGGAGTTTGGTGCGCCTGGAACATTTTCGGTCCGGTAATACACAACCCTCAAAAAAAGTTTTTATACATCAAAACAGGCAGTAATTACCAGGATGTAAAAGACAGTTTGCAAGAAAATGAAATCATCACCGGAACTTTTTGGTTTGATAAAATGGCCAAATACGTTGATTATCCACAAACAGTAAAAGCGGGGAAATACAAGATCACAGACGGTATGAGTTTGTACCATCTCATAAAAATGTTGCGTTCCGGGAAACAAACTCCGGTCAATTTAGTGATTACAAAATTGCGTACGAAAGAGGATCTTGCTAAAAGAATCGGGGCTAATTTTGAAGTGGACTCTGCCGCGGTGATTCATTTTCTGAGCAATCAAGATACGCTGCACCAATTTGATGTGGATACCAATACGGTAATGACTGATGTGATTCCTAACACTTATACCTACACCTGGAATACCCCAATCGAAAAGATATTTAAAAAACTTTATGAGGAATCGCAAAGATTCTGGACCCCGGAAAGAATTCAAAAGGCAGAACAGTTAAAACTTTCACCCAAGGAAGTTTATACTTTAGCCTCTATCGTTGAGGAAGAAACCAACAAACAAGATGACAAAGGTAAAATAGCAAGTGTTTATATTAACCGCCTCAGAAAAGGTATGAAACTTGCTGCCGATCCTACTATAAAGTTTGCCATGAAAGATTTTGGATTAAAAAGGATTTATCATAAATACCTGGAATTTATTTCGCCCTATAATACCTACCTGAACACAGGATTGCCGCCGGGGCCTATTTGTACACCTTCCATAAAAACGATAGATGCCGTGTTGGATGCTCCCGAAACCGATTATTTGTTTTTTGTGGCGCGGTCTGATTTTTCGGGCTACTCCGATTTTGCGTCTGACTACGGGCAACACCAGATTTATGCAAAAGCCTATCAGCAGGCATTAGATAGTTTAATAAAATCGAAACAACAAAATCAATAGGGCCTAAAATCTTGTTTTAGATTTCAACGAAATAAATTATTAAACCGAATTTTTAAATTATATGGAAAGTTTTGAATAAAAAATCACCAACATATTTAATTATTCATCCAATAAAATACTTTATAAAGAAAAGTAAAAAATGGTCGCCACCAGGTTTCTATGGCATAAAATTGAACGCGGTTTTAAAAGACATTTCAAAAAAATTCTACCTTCCGGATTTTACAGAAAAAGCATCCGCTATTTCCTACAATTTCATTATGTCCGTTCCTACGTCTTGCTTATTTCTTTTTACGCTTATTCCTAATCTGCCTTTTATTTCAAAGAGAGGTTTAAAAATTCAACTTCACGGACTGATACATGATATTATTCCATCAACAACCTATAACAAAGGGTTGATCAATTTTGTGGATAGTTTTGTTGACGGATCCAAGATTGGCTTAATCTCTTTTACTTTTATCCTGTCCCTTTTTTTTGCATCAGGTGCGGTGATGGGTTTGATGCGCTCGTTCAATAAAAATCACATTGGGTTTGAAAAAATGAAGGGGTTAAAAACACGCTGGGAAGCAATAAAATTGACGGTGATGCTTTTCGGGCTTTTATTAGCATGCCTTATTTTATTATTGCTTCAAAGAAGTATACTCCGGATGATGGGAATCAACAATGAGTCCCTACGAAACGTGATTTTATATGGGAAATGGATATTTATTGTAGGACTTATCTATTATTCTTACGCATTTATATACCGCTACGCACCTTCTACTACGCGAAGATGGAAACTAGCCTCACCGGGCGCTACTGTAGCCACTTTCTTAAGTATTTTAGTTACCATCGCGTTTACTGTTTTTGTAAATAATTTTGGCAGGTACAATTTGCTTTATGGTTCTATCGGCACCGTCATGGTAATTATGATTATGATATTTTTAAATTCTATGGTAGTAATGGTCGGCTTTGAAATTAACCTAAGTATCAATACTTTAAAAACGATTGCTGAAGAGAGAAACGGAAAGGAAGTTTCCTGAATCAATCTTTTTATCCAATGATTTTAAGATGTTATTAATCCCTATCATCTTTATTCTCATCCATCTTAGTTTAGACTTCCAATACAAATTTTAAGTAGTCTACTCAAAAACGATCTTTTTATTTCCGTTAGTAAAAACTTTATCGCGTGAGATGAGGCTGATGGCTTTATTAAGCACTGCCTTTTCGACCTCCTGCCCGGCTTTCACCATTTCATCTACCGTGTAAGTATGATCGATACTGATCGTTTGCTGCGTGATTATCGGTCCTTCGTCAAGGTTTCCGGTAACAAAATGTGCAGTGGCGCCGATAAGTTTTACACCTCTTTCAAATGCCTGGCGATAAGGACGTGCACCGGCAAAAGCGGGAAGAAAAGAATGGTGTATATTAATGATTCGGTTGGGGTACCTGGCCACAAAATCTGCGGAAAGTATCTGCATGAATTTCGCCAGCACCAAATAATCCGGCGCGTAAGTTTCCAGGATACCTAATATTTCCCGTTCAAAATCTTCTTTTTTTCTTTCTTTACTCGATACATGATGAAAAGGTACAGAAAACCCTTCGGTAAACGTTTGCAGATCGGAATGGTTGCCCAGTACGCAACAGACTTGAATCCCTTTTGACTGGAAAAAATTTCTGACAAGAATGTCCCCAAGACAATGGTACTCTTTGGTAACCAATATTGCTATTTTTTTAGGGCTTGGCGGGTTTACCGTTACCATCGCGCCCTTCGGCAAATGGTCCGCTAATTCCGCACGAAGCAATTCACCGTTGAAAGGCGGCCCGCTACATTCCAGGCGCGCAAAAAAAAGTGATTCATTCACTTCTACAAATTCCCGCATAGTGTCAATATTCAAATTATGCGAGACTATAATTCCCGCGATCCGGGATACCAGCCCCATCTGATCACGACATTGAATAAGTATAAGTGTTGAGTCCATAAACCAAAATTGATAAAAAAAAATTAAAATTAAAGAAAGCCACGAACCTGCCTTTGTCGGCAGACAGGTTACACCAATTAACACGAATTCTTTTTGACTACTTTGGACATCTTTGCAAGATGTGAACAGTGAACAAACAAATATGATTGATTTTTATTTTCGAATAAGTGTCGTCATAGACAAAGATATCAACGTCAGTTATTTGAGCAAAACCCAATGGTGTTAAAAATAAATTTTGTCTATTTATGCCCCTTAACATCGGGAGAAAGTATTGTTTGCGTCAATCTTTTCATTGGGCAACTTTACGATTATAATTCAATTTAAGAGCCCCGGAAAATTTCCGGGGCTCTTAATAATAAGCCTCTTTTGAATAGTAAATAGCTGTTCGTAATCTTTCAACAAGATAACTACTACTCCTATTTTCTTACGCTCACTGAAACATGGCGATCGGTAGCTTTTTCTGCATCAGATGCGGTAGCAGGATATTTGGCAAACTGAGAACCATAGCCTTCTGCACCAGTCACCTGGCTTGCTACGCCTCTTTTATCCAAGCCATTTTTTGCGGCATCCGCGCGAGCCTGCGAAAGTTTCATATTAGCTGCTGCATCACCTGTGACATCAGTATAACCGCCAATTTTTATTTTGGCATCAGGAAAGGCTTTTAATATTTCAGCAATGTTGTCCAATTGTTTTTCACTTTCAGGAACTAAAACGGCGGTACCGGAATTAAAATTCAGATTATCAAAATCGAACCACCTGTTTTTCAGTGAGTCCGCACTTAATGATTTCCAATCACTTTTTAAGAAAGTTACTAACTCATCTTCAATACCTCCCTTATAAGCATCCAATTCTTTTCCGTTGGGTAATTGAACTTTTATGGATTCGTGTATAGGGGTAGCAGGTAATATGGTAGATGTATCTACAGCCCCGGTCATAGCGGCGGAAGTATCGGAATTGACAGCGGCAGTACTTGGCCTGGTTTGATTACAGCTTTTTGACATATACCATAACAATGCTATGGCTGCCAGAATTATAATTAAAGGTAACAACCAGTTGTTTCCCTTGGGCTTATCGATGATAGCTTCTGCACTGTCCTTGATACTATCTCTGACATTGGCTGCAGGGGCCGCTATCGAACCTAGCCCAAGCAAGCCGATAATGGACGAAAGTCCGGCAGGCATTGCGTGGAGAATATGATCTTTTTGTGAGGAGAGGAAACCCGCTAACCCGCTTGGTGACAAGTTGTTCTGATCAGCGTGTTTGCCCAATATACCCATTATGGCAGGCAAACCCATACTTAATAATGAACCTGTAGAAGAATCTTTTATTCCTGCAAATTGCGAAATGGCGCTACTAATCCCACTTGTTTTGTCGCCAAACAAACTGGAAAGCATATTGCTTCCTTTTTCTGTTGAAGCCATTTCGGGCGATCCGGCGTTTGACGTGAAAGCATTTTTTGCCATATCCAGAACGCTATTCGCACCGTCATTACCAGAAGTAGCTTTCATTAAAATTCCAGCAAGGCTTGTAGGTATTATGGCCGACAAAGCCTTCGCAATCCCGGAGCTGCTTTCGCCTAAAGTGGTTGATGCGCGATTAGTAAATTCGTCGTTGAAATAGCTTTTTACTGTTTCCATTAGATTAAAAGACATAGTATTTTGTTTTTAATGTTAAAAAATAAATTGAAAATGGAATCATTTTCAAAAAGTTGCAAAATCTCTTTACCAGTTAATAAATGGATATTACGAATGTACAGTAATCAATATAAATATAAATATTAATTTTTAATTCAAAGATTCCAATACTGTTGTCTCATACAAAGGTATTTTTTCGAAGACACTCCTTTTTATTGTGGCAACAAAACCTTGTCAATAACATAATAAACTCCATTGACTTCGTTGTTATCTAAACTTATCGCATTTGCCGGGGTTCCCGAATATGGCGCGCCTCCCGGCGGAAAAGTGCCCAAACCTGTGAACTTTAAAGACGTAACAAATGGGCCCGTGAAAGTAGCCTGGGCTAATATCCCGGGATGCACAGCTACTACGGAGTTAACTAATGTGGTATAAAATGTTGGCGTTGCGGAAAAATTATTTGAAAATACCCTGATATTAGGCTGAAAGCCTGCACCGATATTTGTTGCAAGAAAATGATATACTAAAATTCCTTGCACGGTGGC
>JBDTGD010000215.1:0-4836 GCA_039937595.1 Ginsengibacter sp.
CACTCAGAAATATAGCCACACAAAAAGCCAAAGAGTTGAAATTTCCGTCTGCCCAAAATGATATTGAAAGCGGAACTATTCTTTTTGTTTTTGTATTGAAAAGTTGATTGACAAAAACTATGAAGCCGATTCTTTCAGAAACCTTTCATGCAATAGAAGAACCTGTGGTATAAGCATCTGTTGCTCGTCATTGATGATTATAAAATCACAACTTTTCATTTTTTCATCTTCATCCATCTGCAACTTCATTCGTGCTTCCACTTGCTCACGTGTTACACTATCACGTTTCATGGCACGTGACACTCTCAAATCAACCGGCGATTTTACGCCAATAACGTAATCCAAAAATTTCTCGGATCCACTTTCAAAAATGAGCGCTGCTTCCTTTATTATGTACGAGGTATGTTGCTTTTCCATCCATTGCCGCGCATCATTTATCGTAGCCGGATGAACGAATGAATTAAGAAGTGCAATTTTTTGGGAATCATTAAAAACCTGTGTTGCTAAGTATTTTCGATTGAGAATGCCGTTTATATAGGATTCTTCTCCAAAGGATTCAATGATGTTTTTTTTTAATTCTTTATCTTCTACCATCAATCTTTTAGACGCATCATCAGATCTATAAACAGGAATACCAAGCACATTAAATATGTCTGCAACAGTGCTTTTACCGCTGCCAATTCCTCCTGTAATCCCTATTCGTAGCATCTATTTTTGGAAATATGTCGAACGAACCTTAAAGTACGAAGTTGACAAATAAACTATCCGGCATCACAACTAATCTCTTATACCTGCTACCTATTACCTGATCCCTCATCACTCATACCTGATCTTTACTTTATAGGAGCCGCAGTCGCCACAGCATTGAGTTTGGCACTCATTTCCATGCTAATAGCAGATTTTTCCATCTTAATATAAGAGCCCGGGTTGATTTCAAGCTGAAAAGTGCCGTCCTCATTCATTTTATTAATAGTGCCATGAATGCCCGCGATAGTTACCACCTTATCCCCTTTTTGCATATTCGCCAAAAAAGCTTTTTGTTGCTTTGCTTTTTTAGCCTGTGGCCTTATCATAAACATCCAGAATACAAGGATCATTAATCCTAAAAATACAAACTGAAATCCGCCACCACCCTGGCCCTGTCCTAACATTAAAAATACTGTTGCTACATTCATAATATTTGTTTGTTTGCTGCTGTTTGTCCAGCGGTTAATAAATTTTTATATTCAATTTTTTATATCTGAGTTAAATTTTATTAATAGATTAATATTTAACGCCTTAACTAAAGGCTCTAAACATAAGCGTTTAAATATTTCCGGATGTTTTATAATTCTTAAATCATTGTTAATTGGCTCCATTTACTACCCCCTTTAATAACAAAGTAGGAAATGCAGGGTAAGCGTTAGACACAACCCGGACTGTTTTATTTGCAGGCCCTTTTCGTCCTTCACTATTAAAAACTACTTTTATGATTCCGGTTTCACCTGGTTTAACTGGCTCTTCCGGTTTTTCGGGCACAGTGCAACCGCAGCTTGCCACAGCAGACGCAATCACTAAAGGATGGGTGCCGGTATTTCTGAAACGATAATTAAACATTACTTTTTCACCTTCGGCTACCGTACCAAAATCATACACCGAATCTAACATCACTATTGAAGTGGAATCATCGAAACGAGGACTCACGGTTACATTTAATCCAAGATGATTTTTTGTATTCCTGATATTACACGAAAATAAAATGCACACAACACAAAAAATAGCCACTGATTTTTTCATCCCCGTTTTTTTTGCAAATGTATTATAAAGTACTGTTTTTATAATTGGTCTTATGAATTTTATTTTGTGACTGAAGGTCTTTATGTATATTATCGAGAATACCATTTACGAAATGTCCGCTTTGCTCCGTGCTGTATTCTTTCGCCAGGTCAATATATTCGTTGATGGTAACCTTTGTAGGAATGGTCTCAAAAAACAACAACTCACATACGCCCATTTTTATTAATATCATATCAAGTAAAGCGATCCGCTCAGAATCCCAGTTTTTTAATTTGGGTTTAATAATATCAAGACAAAACTCATCTTTATCAATGACTGACAGGAGAAGGTCAACGGCGAATTTCATTTTTTCCTCCCCTATCAGTTCTTCAAAATTAAAAGTCGATGGCTTTTGTAAAAAAATCCCCATCAACACGATCATCATGTCCGCATCATCATCCCACTGCATGAATTTTTCTTCCACATCACTTAAAAAATAATCATCCGGCAGCATCAGGTCAGAAAAAATAAATTCCATTATTTTTTTTTCTGATTTTTTTTCACGGGATTGCTGTGCAATGTATTCGTGATATTCAGGAGAATTTACCAATGCGAGGTAGCCTTTCCTGATCAATTCGTCATTTATTAAGTATTTGATTTTAAATTTTTCTACCGAACTGATGAAAGAGGCATTTTCTGAAATTTCCCACAAAAGCCTGTTACCTGCTATTTTCGTATTTATTTTCAAATCGCTCTCTGAGGGCAGGTATTTTTGAGATTTTTGTAATGCGTCCTTCTCTGAAAAACGCGCTACTTCGAGCATATAATAAATAAGATAGGTAAATAACTGTTGAGCGTTTTCCAGGTTCTTTTTCAGAATCTGCAGAGGTTCTCCCACCCGGGTTTCTCTGTTCATAGATTCAACACTGTAAAGAGTTTGCATCACTTTTACCCTAATAATTCTTCTACTTAGCATTTTGCAAGAACTTGTTTTTGGGCTGCGAAGATAAGATGAAATTAGTTTACTGTTCGTACGCATTTTACAGCTCCATAGGAGCGGCATGTTAGTAGTAGAAGTTGAATAACACAATATTGTATAGCTCAGTAGAAGCGGCATGTTAAAAAGGAAGATGCTCAAAAATGAATTGATAGTAAATCAACAAATAAAGTGGATTTTTAATTCTCCATTACAACGATTTTGAAACTGAAATATCTGTATAATTACTGACATGCCGCTCCTACGGAGCTTGAAGAAATCAGGGCCGCCTATTTTTGCTACTGACATGCCGCTCCTACGGAGCTTTAAGGAAACAGGACTAATACCTCTAAACCTGGAAAACACCAGTTTTAAAATCTTCCATAACAGGATTATGATCAGCAGCCGACAAATTTTCAGAAATAATTTTTCGGGTTTCGAGAGGATCTATAATTGCGTCTACCCATAAGCGTGCGGCGGCATATACTGCGCTGGTTTGTTTGGTATATTTATCCGTCATCTCCTTTAAAAACTTTTGTTCCGATTCTTTCGTTATGTCTTTTCCGTTAGCTTTCAAAGAAGCGGATTCTATTTGCCATAATGTTTTTGCCGCCTGTTCGCCGCCCATCACTGCAATTTTTGCTGAAGGCCACGCGTAGATAAACCTTGGATCGTATGCTTTGCCACACATGGCGTAATTGCCCGCCCCATAAGAATTACCCAAAATGAAAGTCAATTTCGGAACTACCGAATTGGCCACAGCGTTTACCATTTTTGCCCCATCTTTTATAATGCCGGCATGTTCGCTTCTGCTGCCAACCATAAACCCGGTAATATCCTGGAAGAAAATAAGAGGAATTTTCTTCTGATTACAATTCATAATAAAACGTGCTGCTTTATCTGCACTGTCATTGTAAATAACGCCTCCCATCTGTAGTTCGCCTTTTCGATTTTTAATATTCAATCTCTGGTTAGCTACAATGCCCACAGCCCAGCCATCTACCCTTGCGTATCCGCAGATAAGAGTTTTCCCGTAGTCCTCCTTAAATTCCACGAATGATGAAGCATCAACTATCCTTTCTATAATTTCATGCATATCATAAGGCTTCAAATTTCCCTCCGGGAAAAAGCTATAAATTTCGTTCGGGTCTTTTGCAGGAGCCACCGCTTGTTTACGATTAAAACCGGCTTTAGGAGAGTGGCCAATTTTTGAAATAATTTTTTTTACACAATCAAGGCATTCTTCTTCAGTCTTAAATTTATAATCGGCTATGCCACTTATTTCTGTATGGGTAACAGCGCCGCCTAATGTTTCATTATCGGCATTTTCCCCGATAGCTGCTTTTACCAAATAAGGGCCTGCCAAAAAAATAAATCCATTGCCTTCCACCATTAAAGTTTCATCGCTCATTATCGGTAGATAGGCGCCCCCGGCCACACAGGGGCCCATTACTGCAGCGATCTGTGTAATGCCCATTGCGCTCATTTTTGCATTGTTTCGAAAGATGCGGCCAAAATGCTCTTTATCCGGAAAAATCTCATCCTGCATAGGAAGAAAAACACCGGCGCTATCTACCAGGTAAATCACAGGAAGATTGTTTTCCATAGCAATCTCCTGCATGCGAAGATTCTTCTTGCCGGTGATGGGAAACCAGGCGCCAGCTTTAACCGTTTGGTCATTGGCAACGATGATACACTGCTTACCACTCACATACCCTATACCTGCTACAACACCTCCGGCGGGGCAGCCACCATATTCTTCGTAAAGGCCATAACCCGCAAAAGCTCCAATTTCAACAAAAGGCATTTCTTTATCAAGCAAATATCCGATGCGCTCCCTTGCGGTAAGTTTGTTGCGTTCTTTTTGTTTTTGAATGGCCTTTTTGCCTCCGCCTTCTTCAATCTTGTCAAGTAAATTTTTTATTTTACTCCAACTCAATTTATTGGCATCTTCATTTTTGTTTAACTCTATGTTCATAACTTTTTATTATTATCAAATTTAAGGTTTTAATTGAATCGAAAAAGCTGAAAGCGGGTGCATTTCAAAATGTCGCATCTCGCCATTGAAAGTGGGCGGTGGGGACACCGCCCACGGCGCGCGGCCC
>JBDTGD010000216.1:0-5365 GCA_039937595.1 Ginsengibacter sp.
GCTAACGTACTTTGTGCATTCTGGAGATTGGCTCTATCCTGGTTTACCTGGTCAGTTAACAGGGACTTATCCAATGTTGCTAAAAGTTCACCTTTCTTTACAACCGAATTAAAATCAACATAAATATTTTGTATCGTTCCCGATACCTGCGAACCTACATTCACCGTATCGACCGGTTCAATTGTTCCCGTAGCTGTTACACTATTAGAGATAATGCCGGTATGCATTGTCTCGGTGATTAAAGTAATAGGCTTGTCGTCTTTTTTTTTCTTTATAAAAAAATAAATCCCACCGGCTATTACCAGTATCACGACTATCCAAATAATTTTTTTCATTTTTTTTAAAAAATTATAATGTTATTGGCTCTCCCAAATAAAACTCATAAATGCCATGATTCAGAATGACATTATATTTTGCCTGGGTCAAAGATTGCTGTGCCTGTATGAATAAACTTTTTTGTACCAGGAAATCAACAGTATTCAATGCACCTAATTTTAATTGCTCATTCGCTATCCTGTAATTTTCTTCGTTGGCACTAAACTGCACCAGCGCTGCATTATATTGTCCTTTTGCATTTAATACATTGATATAAGCCTGCTCTACCTCTTGAGACAAAACCAATTTTGTACTCTTTAATGCAAGTTTAGATTGATCAATTTCTATTTTTGCTTTTTCAATATTTGTTTTGTTCGTGCGGTTATTAAAAATAGGGATGGCCATAGACAATCCTATTTGCTGATAAAAATTATTATTCAATTGATTTGGATAACTAATTTTTTGCCCGTCAGAATATCCGCTGTTTAATGAAGCCCCGGCCGAAATCGTAGGTTTGGTAGCCGCATAAAACTGCTTTAATTGAAGATCCAATTGCTGCAGAGATATTTCACTGACTTTTACTTCTGGACGGTTTCTTAAAGCACTATCCTGGACGGTTTGTAAATCAGAAGCCCCGGAAGGGATTGCAATTTGCACGGAATCAGGAACCTGTAAATTATAGGGCGATGGTAACTCTAAAATCTGCTTGAGCGTAAGCGTATTTTGCCTCAATTGATTTTGAGCGAGTACAAGATTATACTTGTCAGTAGCCAATGTAGCTTCCAGTTGCACCAGCTCTACTTTTGCAATGCTTCCTGCATCAAAAAGTACTTTACCATTATCATATTGTGCCTGAGAGGTCTGAAGTACATTCTGAAGTGCGACAATATTTTCTTTGACAAGAAGAATATTAAGATAAGCCTGTGTGATCTGTATCGTAATGTTATTTTGTGCTTCCTGAACATTTAAGTTTGCTGCTTCTATATTCAGTTGCTGAGCCTGAATATTATTTTTTATAGAGCCACCCTGGTATAGAATCATGGAAGAATTGACACTGTAATTGCTGGCAAAATTGGACTGGGTTTGAAAGCCACCGATTACAGGATTGGCATTTTTAGAATTAGTAAAATTTTGCGAAGTGCCGGCTGTAAGATTAGGTAACCGCGCTGCTTTTGCCTGTAACAGACTCTGATAATTAATGTCGACGTCTTTGGCAAGAGTTTGCAATTGGATGTTGTTCATCGTTGCATAATTGAAGCAATCCTGTAAACTCCATCTTTCGGGCAGCACGTTGTAAGAACTATCCTGTGCCATTAGGGGACGAGCTGAGAAAGATATACAGAAGACCAACAATAATGCAAGATTATGTTTTCTGAAAATTAGGAAAACTACCGGTTTCCTAATTTGTATGGCTAAACGATATTTAAAAAAGTGATATAAATTTTTCACTTAAAATTCCATTTAATTTTCAATTATTGTTTTGACGCTTTTTACTTAACAAATCCATCGCAAAAAAAGATTAATACGTAAATTTCATTTTTATTTATTGAAAAATAGAAAGTAATCCATCTAATTTATAGATGTGTAAAAATCAGAACTTAATTTTCATCCTAATCCTACAGTAAACCAACAAAAAGGAGCAATTCTTATTTTCTCTTCGCAAAAATTATTTAAGATAAGCACCAGGCTGCCATTTTGATTTTGGATTAAAATGCTTCCATAACAATGCAGATAATTTGCGGGTAAGAACCCATGCCTCGTTATCATGTTCCCAACTGGAATCCTTATTATTTTTAGTACAAATACAGAAAATGTAGGGATGTTTTCCGTTTACATACAAGACCTCGTCGCGTGTTTGATCTACAGCTCCGCTTTTGTCCGCAACAAAAACATTTGGCGGAATCTGAGAAATAGCATCTTCGTCCCAAAACTGCCGGCTCATCATCCTAAGCATTCTATCACTTATTTGTTTGTCAATAATTTTATTTTCTACAATAAGCCTCATTAATGTCGCCATTTCACGCGGTGTTGTTTGCCCCCATCCGTATTGATTCCAGTTTTCTTTTCTTCCGGGTGTGCGGCTGTTGACACGTGTGTCCTTCATGCCAAGACTGTCAAGATATTTATTGATTTGTATTCCGCCGCCTGCAAGTCCCTGCATCCAAAGGCTCGCACCATTATCGCTCATGCTCATCATTAGCATTATTAAATCATTGAGAGCAATTTTTTGACTGTCTTTAAAGGAAGCAAGAATTTCCTGCCCTTCAGAATATCGCACTGAATCCGTAAAAAGCATATCCTGGTGATAAGTTAATTCGCCGTCATGTATTTTGTGCATCAAGCCTATAAAAATCGGCACTTTCACCATGCTAGCCGTAGGGAAAATAGTATCTGCATTCACTGCGGCAATTTTATTTTTCTGCATGTCATATACATACACGCCAACGTCGCCTTTAAAGCCTTTCACCAAATCGGCAATTTCATTTTGCAAATGAGTATCTGTTTTTTGGGCAGTAACGGAAATGGACACCAGCAGAAAAATAAAAGCAAAAAAGTTTTTCATTCGATTTTTTTTACAAATGAAATTAAGGAAAATAAATAAACCATTAAGGAGTTAAAAAGAAAATCCCAATGTTTCCTAACTCCTTAATGGTTTAAAATAATTTACAGTTGAAGGTACAGCAGAGTAAATATGTTTTGTTTATAATCGTCCCTATTTTTTGGAGTGGAGCTATAGGTCCATAAAAAAAACTATCCTGAAAGTCAGGATAGTTTTTTGTTTCAAAGGGTGAGTAGATTTTATAACTACGAGTATAATCTTTTTATTAGCTGAATAAACCGCCTTTTCTTAATTCGCTGGTTTTTTCACCGATTAAAAATCCATTCTGATAGATCTGGATTTTATAGCTTCCTGTTTGAAAATGGCTTCCCGGTGCAAATGCGAATTCGACATTCTTTGTTTGAGATGTTTGCAGGTCAACAGGTAATTTTGCAGTAAAAGTCTTATTACCATCATCGCGGGTTGTGAAAGTATCTCCTGAAGCGTCAGCAGCTACGGTTGATGCAACAGGCTTTCCGTCAGGACCTATCACTACTACATATACATCGGTAGTTCCGGGTTGTATAATGCGGTTATTTACATCAAAACTCACTACTAATTTATCTACTCTCTTGGCTACTGAAGAAACTTTTTCTTTTCCATTGTTTCTTACTTTAATAGGAGTAATTGAAATATTAGATGCATTCAATGTAGAAGCAATATCCACTTTCTTTGTAAGGTTATCCGCAACAACATTGGTAGAATCCAGGTTATGGGTTAATGTTGCCTTTTCTGTTGTAAGCACTGTTACGTTTTGCTTTAAAGTATCATTTTGCTGTGTTAGCATAGCAATTTGACTTTGCATATCCGTAATCTTTCCGTTTAATTGGGCAATCATATCACGGGCTTTAGCAAGTTCTGATGCGGTTGCATTTTTCTTATTCAAGATGCTACGTATCTCATGCTTCATTTTGGAAATATCAGTCTTACTCGCTGACAATTTACTGTCCAATGCAGTATTTGCAGTTTGCATAGAATCAAGGCGGGCAAGTGAAGCATCGAAGTTTGTTTGAATTTCACTTTTTTCTGTAGTTACTTTAGCAACTTCAGTTTGTTGAGCCTGGATAGCTTCTCCCGATTTATTATGGTCGAAAACAAAAAATCCGGCAAGGATAAGTATTCCTGCAATTAATAAGCCTATAAAAAGATTTTTTAAATCTTTGGGCTTGTTTTCAGTCGTTGACTGGTCTGTATATTCGTTCATGTTTGTTGGCTTTTGATGGTTTAAAAATTAATAGTTGTTTATTTATCGTGTAAGAAATTTCTTATTACTTTTTGATAACATGTCATGTAAAGTCTAAAATCATGCCATTCTTATTTTACCTATTTTAAAATCTGTGTTTAACAAAAATATTCAAGCGTGCACCTAATTGATTTTGAAGGTAAATAGCTATTTAAAAAATTTAACATCCCTAATTCTATTTTTGAAAACATTAAGAATAAAATAGCTATCGAAAATAATTAAGACACGGATCTTCAACTCGTCCAATATTCTTTTTCGACCATTTACAGGGCACGATTATTTCGCCATCTGTTGGAAAACCTAAATTCCATTTTCAATAAAAAAGATTATTTTGAGGCATTATTTTTTATCAAATGCAAACTGCCTCTAAAAAAGTTATTAATGGATGGGCTATGTACGATTGGGCCAACTCGGTTTACAGCCTTGTAATTACTTCTACTATTTTTCCAGCCTATTATGAAAGCGTAACGAATAACCATGGGAGCAATGAAGTTGTTTTCCTGGGAAGAAAATTTGTAAACTCCGCTTTATATAATTATGCATTGGGAATTGCTTTCCTTATTGTAGCAGTCATGTCGCCCATACTCTCTTCTATCGCGGATTATAAGGGTAATAAGAAAAGCTTTCTGCGCTTTTTCTGTCTGTTGGGTAGCCTGTCATGTAGCCTGCTTTATTTTTTCAAAGGGGTTGACACAATAGGAGTTGCCATTCTTTTTACTATCCTTGCCTGCATCGGCTTTTGGAGTAGTCTTGTTTTTTACAATTCTTATTTACCTGAAATAGCGGCTCCTGAAGATAGGGACAGGGTGAGCGCCAAAGGGTTTGCAAGAGGTTACATCGGAAGCGTAATACTTCAATTAATTTGCTTCGTTTTTGTTTTCAAGCCTGAATGGTTTGGCATGCAAAATGACGCCACATTGCCCGCGCGTTTTTCATTTTTATTGGTAGGTATATGGTGGTTTGGCTTTGCCCAGTTTACGCTTACCAGAATGCCCAAAGGCACGCCTGCGGCGTTCAGGCCTGAACATAATATTATTGCCAACGGTTTTATTGAATTAAAGAAAGTATTTTTTCAGCTAAAAGATCTTTTGATTTTAAAAAGATATTTACTGGCTTTTTTCTTTTACAATACGGGTGTGCAAACGATTATGCTCGTCGCTGCTCTTTTTGGAAGTAAACAATTAAAGCTACCAACCGATAAACTTATT
>JBDTGD010000217.1:0-2584 GCA_039937595.1 Ginsengibacter sp.
TGCTTAAAAATAATGGGGCTCATCACTTCGTACCGGATACACAGGCATCTGACCAGATAACCAATTCACTTAAAGGTATAAAAGTTTATGATGTTTCTTTTATAGATTATGATAATGACGGGCATAAAGATATTCTTGTGGCTGGTGTCAACGAGGATAATACTAAAAGAGGGGTAAAGTTATTCCATAATGATGGTATAAAGGGGTTTAGTGATGTTAGTGACCTGCTGCCGGAAAGTGTGATGCAGGCATATCATTTTGGAATCGCCGACTATAATTTTGATGGTGATAGAGACATTTTTTTTGCCGGGCCAAATGGTATTCGTTTAGCCAGAAATGATGGAGGCAATTATAACAATTTTGTGCAGGTACAGCTTACAGGTCTTTCATTTGGAAACAGTAAAAATAACAGGTCGGGAATTGGAGCGCAGGTAGAGTTAAAAGCTGGTGATTTATATCAAATGAAAACAGTTAAAGGACCTCTTGTTGAATTTGGTGTGGGTAAAAGAACCAAGCTTGATGTGTTACGTATTATATGGCCAAATGGAGTCGCACAAACTATTAATGATCCTACAAGTAAGCAAAGAACTTTAGAAGAGGCAGAATTAAAAGGCTCTTGCCCTTTCTTATTTACCTGGAACGGGGAGAAATATGAATTCCAGAAAGACATGTTGTGGAGAAGCGCTCTCGGCATACCTGTGGCTATTAATGGAACCGATACAACATTTGCATATTCCAATCCTTCAAAAGAATATCTTCTTATTCCGGGAGAAAAACTGAAACCCAAAGACGGTGTTTATTCTATTAAGATTTCTGAAGAATTGTGGGAAGCTGTTTATTTAGATAAAGCGGAACTGGTTGCAGTAGATCATCCCGATTCTGTCAATGTCTTTGCTGATGAACGGTTTGTTGCACCTCCTTATCCGGGTAAAAAAGTTTACCTGGTCTCTCAGCAGAATTTACCGGCTTCTGCCACAGATGGGTTCGGAAATAATTTAATGCCAAAGATCAGCAAATATGATTTCCAATATGTATCAAATTTTTCTTTAGGAAAGTTCCAGGGAGTTGCTAAAGAACATGATTTGATACTAGACCTGGGAAAGAAAGCAGAAGCGAATCAATTGCATTTATTTTTGAGAGGTTGGATTTTCCCAACGGATGCCAGCATCAATACGGAACTTACTCAAACAAAAAAATACCAAATACATCCTCCTTCTTTGCAGGTAATTAATAAAGAAGGAAAATGGCAAACCGTGATAAAAGACATTGGTTATCCCATGGGAAGAGATAAAATTGTCATCGTGAACCTGGCGGGCAAATTTCTAACTCCCAATGATAGAAGAGTAAGAATTCGTACCAACATGCAAATTTATTGGGACCATATATTTTTCTCAAGCGGACTTGTAAAAGCTCCTGTAAAGATGCACGCTTTGAAGATGGTGCGTGCGGAATTACATTACCGGGGTTATTCATCCTCTTATCAGAAAGGCGGCCCTTACGGGCCTCAATGGTTTGATTATTATAATGTAACTAAAGGGCAAAAATGGAGAGACCTTACTGGCTATTATACTCGTTATGGAGACGTATTACCTTTGTTACAGAAAGCAGATGACGAATACATAATCGCTAATTCGGGAGACCAGATTTCCATAGATTTTGACGCTAAGAATGTACCCTTATTGCCAAAGGGCTGGAAAAGAGATTTTCTTATTTACAGTGAAGGATGGGTGAAAGATGGTGACCTTAATACTGCGCATGGTCAAACTGTAGATCCGCTGCCATTTCACGCCATGCCATCCTACCCTTATGGCGAGAATATTATGTATCCTACCGATAAAGCGCACAGGGAATACCAGGAAAAATATAACACCCGCAAAATAACTGATTATGATTTCAGAAATACTGTAAGATTGGGGATAGAAAATACGTCAAAATGATTTTCTTCTGGGATAAGATAATTTAATACAGTTGCGACAAAACGCTTTTAATAAGCCGATTGAAAGTTGAAAAGTAATCCAGGATAAAAAACCGGAAAAGGTTTAATAATCTAAAGAGACAAACATACCAACTGTAGTTTTTATTATTCTTCGAATCTTCCGTGGTTCAAATCATAAATGACTAAAGAACCTAAAAAAAAATTACAGTAAATCTAAGTTAAACTGGCAACAAACTATGTGTAAACTAAACACTGCAGCCAACTGAATAAAAAATCAAAAAGGTCAACAGGTTAGAAAACTATCGACGTTTTTGATGTTTGATTATGAGAAAATTTCAAAAAAAGACCTCAAAAATTAACTCCTCATTTCCATGTGGTAAAATCATTTTGTTTATGTTTTCTGCATTGGACTTTAAATCTCCGCTTGCGGCTTTCATTATATATTCCACGATGCGCTCCCTCACCAGTTTAATTGATTCCTCACGCTTTGCTATTGTACCGGTTATACCAAAAAAAAACTACTTATACTCTACGCTGCATAAGAATATGTCATATCGTTATCAAAAAACTGAAAATTGAGGGTTAATAATTTTTGCAAATTTGGTAAATAATCGTTGTTGATATTTTGAAAAAAGGTATTAATTGCTT